>DATEDS010000220.1:0-7097 GCA_035281565.1 Gemmatimonadota bacterium | reverse complement strand
CCACTTCTCGAGCGTCGAGATGATGGAGGAGCTCCGGGATGCGCTCCCCGAGTGCCGCGGTCTCCCGCTCGAGGAGCCGCCGTGGGACGAGGTGCTGGCCCTCGCTCGACAAATCGACATGTATCCGCGCCACATCGCAGTCCACCCGGGCGGGATCGTGATCGGTCCCGAGCCGATCGACGTCTACGTGCCGCGGGAGATGTCGGCCAAAGGAGTGGCCGTCGCCCAGTTCGACATGCACCCGATCGCCGACATCGGCCTGGTCAAGATCGACCTCCTCGGAAACCGCGGCCTCTCGGCGATCACCGACGTCTGCGACGAGCTGAGGACGGAGGAGGGTCTCGAGATCGCGTGGGCGTACGACGAGGACGCGGAGGATGACGGAGGGCTGCCGGCGCCGCCGGTGGCTGGCCGGCCGCGCGTCCTGCGCGTCAACCCGTTCCGCGATCCGGAGACCAGGCGCATCATGCGCGAGGGGCGGACGATGGGGTGCTTCTACATCGAGTCGCCGTCCATGCGGGCGCTCTTGAAGAAGCTCCAGTGCGACTCGTTCGAGATGCTGACCGCGGCCTCGTCGATCATCCGCCCCGGGATCGCCGACAGCGGGATGATGGACGCCTTCATCCGCCGCTTCCACGGCGCGGAGCCGGTCTCCTATCTCCATCCGGTCATGGAGGAGCTCCTGGCCGACACCTACGGCGTCATGATCTACCAGGAGGACGTGATCAAGGTCGTCCACCGGCTGGCCGGGATGACGCTCGGCGAGGCGGACGGGATGAGGCGCTCGATGACCAAGAAGGGGGACTATGAGGACATCGAGGTCTACCGGCGGCGGTTCCTGGAGGGCGTCCGACGGAACGGTGTCGACGAGGAGACCGCGGGCGAGATCTGGCGTCAGATCGAGTCGTTCGCGGGGTACTCCTTCTGCAAGGCGCACTCGGCGTCCTACGCCCAGGTCTCGTTCCAGTCGGCGTACCTCAAGGCCCACCGGCCGGCGCGGTTCATGGCGGCGGTGCTGGCCAACGGGGGCGGCTACTACCCGGCCTTCGCCTACGTCGAGGAGACGCGCCGGATGGGGCTCGAGATCCGCCTTCCCGACATCAACCGGAGCGGCGCCACGTGGAAAGCGGAAGGGGAGGAGGCGATCCGCTGCGGGCTGTCGCAGATCGCCGAGGTGGAAGCGGCGACGGTGGAGGGGATCCTGGCCGAGCGGAAGGCGCGTGGCCCGTTCGTCTCGCTGGCCGACTTCTGCCGCCGGGTGCCGATCGGCGTCGCCGAGATCCACCGGCTGATCGATGTAGGCTGCTTCGACGCCTTCGACCTGACGCGCCCCCAGGCCAAGTGGAAGTCGGAGATGACGCTGCGAGGATGGGGCTCGGGGAGGACCCCCTCGGGAGCCGTCTCGCGCGGGAGCGAGCGCGACCCGCTTGGCGGGTACCCCGCCCGCAGGCCGAAGGCCGAGGAGGCTCCCCGAAGCGGAGCGCCGGCTCCCGAGGGGGTCCTCCCCGAGCCCCGGTCACGTGTCGCCGCTCTCTTTCCCCCCGGCCCGTGGCGCGAGATGGAGGAAGGCTCGGAGCGGCCCGTCCCCGGGCTGCCCGAGTATCCCGCCGCCGAGCGGCACGAGCGGGAGTGGGAGCTCTTGGGCGTCTCGGTCCACCACCACCCGGTCGAGTTCTGGCGGGACGAGGTCGCCGCCGTCCGCCGCCGCCGCCACCCCGGCGCCCCGGCGATCCTGGCCGCCGATCTCGCCCGCCACCGCGGGCGGCGGGTCACGCTGGTCGGCTACCTGACGACGACCAAGCGCGTGAGGACCAAGCACGCCGAGCCGATGATGTTCCTGACCCTGGAGGACGAGACCGCGCTCTACGACGTCGTCTTGTTCCCGCGCGCCTACCAGCGCTATGGCCGGCTCCTCGGGAGCCACGGACCGTTCGTCGTGACCGGTCGGATCGAAAACGATCCGCACCCGTCGAGCGTGACGGCGGAACGATTGGAGCGGCTCTAGCCGTGTGTTGTCGGCTGCGAAGAGGAAGGTTTGCCCCGGTACAGCCCGGCGAAGGCTCCGCCCAGAACCAGGCCGCTCACGACATGGGCTCCGAGACTCGCCATCGCCGTCGGCCGCATGGAGGGCATCGTGATCGGGGAGAACGGATCCATCCCGACGAGGACCGGCATCAGGGCGAGCGCGCCGAGGAGCCAGAGGAGAATCCCGTAGAGGGCGCCCCAGGCGAGTCCGCCGCCCAACCTCGTGGCGCGGCCGCCCAGGAGCCAGCCGAAGATCCCGCCCATGACCACGCTGGAGACCAGGATGTAGATCCATCCCAGGACGAGACGGTCGGACCCGAGGACCTGGGCGAACATCGTCATCATCGGCTTCCGCCCACCCGCGGCCATCGGCATGTCCCCTGGCGCGGGCATCGCCATCGGCCCTCCCTCAGGCATCGTCATGACCTGCATGAGAAGACCGAATACGACGCCGGCGAGGAGCCCGGCCGCGATTCCCGCCCCGATCTTCGACCGCATCGTCTCTCCTGGCTGGTGACCCCGGAATCAACGTCACGCCGGCCGACCGGCTTGTCAACCGGGGGGGGCTGGCTCCGGAGGGCCCGGGCGAGCAGCTTTGAAGAAACCCATGGCTGTCAAGCCCACGACCGAAGAGATCTGGTCCGCGTTCCTGACCGGACCCCGCCTCGGGAAGCTGATCAAGAACCGGCGCCGGCTCTGGACCTTGTTTCCGGCGAGCCACCGGTGCAAGAACTGCAACGCCCCCTTCGACGGCATCGGCGCGCTCATCATGCCGCTCATCGGACACGGACGCTACAAGAAGAACCCCCGTTTCTGCCGATTCTGAATGATCTTCGCCGAACGGTACCCGGGGGGTGCCGAGCTCGAGATCTCGATGCTGTTCGTGGATGTCCGGGGCTCGAGCGGCCTGGCCGAACGAATGTCCGCGGCGGAGTTCAGTCGTTTGATGAACCGGTTCTACAAAGCGGCGACCGACGTCCTCATCCGGACCGACGCCGTCATCGACAAGCTGGTGGGGGACGAGGTGATCGGCCTCTATCTGCCGCTCTTCACCGGACCCAATCACGCCCGCCCGGCCGTCCTGGCCGCACAGGAGCTGCTCCAGGTCACCGGGTACGGGGAGCAGGAGGGACCCTGGCTCCCGATCGGGATCGGCGTCCACACGGGGGTGGCGTTCGTGGGCACGGTCAGTGGCGCCGAGGGAACGGTCGATGACATCACCGCTCTCGGCGACAACGTCAACGTGACGGCGCGTCTGGCTTCCGTCGCCGCCCCGGGCGAGGCCCTGATCAGCGAGGCCGCCTACGCCGCGGGAAGCGTCGATCTCGGGGAGCTGGAGCGACGCCGGCTCGAGCTGCGGGGACGGAGCGGGCCCACGCTGGCGCGGGTTCTCCAGATCCCGGCCGCCTCGTCGTGAGCCCGGGCGGGGACTCTTCGTAATCCGCGATATCAGCCGACGGTCAGGACGACCCGAAAGCGAGCCTGGCCGCTCATCATGCGGTCGTACGCCTCCGCGGCGTGCTCGAGCGGGAAGGTCTCGTTCATGGAACGGATGCCGCTCCGGGAGCTGAAGGCGAGCGTGTCCTGGGTGTCGATCGAGGTGCCCGAATACCAGCCCTTGATCGAGCGTCGACCGGAGATCAGAAGGACGGGAGAGACCTGCATCGAGACCGGCGCCCCGAGGACCAGGAGCGTGCCGTGGGCGGCAAGACCTCCCTGCACCGCGGTCATGGCCTCGCCGCTGGTCACCGTCGCCAGGATGACCCTGGCGCCGCCCAGCGCCGTGAGCTCCGCCGCCGGGTCTTGCACTTGGCTGTCGATGTAGACGGACGCGCCGAGCTGGCGGGCCAGCGGCCCCTTTTCCTGGCCGCGGGCGATCCCGACCGTGTGGAAGCCCATCCTGGCCGCGTACTGGATTGCCAGGTGGCCGAGCCCGCCCAGACCGAGGACCGCGACCAGGTCGCCCGGCCGGGCGCCGCTGTTCCGGAGCGCGTTGAAGGTGGTGAGACCGGCGCACATGAGAGGCGCCGCGTCGCCCGGCGGGAGCTTCGCCGGCATGCGCGCGACCGCGCTGGGGTGGGCGATCATGTACTCCGCGTAGCCGCCGTCGTGGGTGATGCCGGTGACCCGACCGGTCACGCACGCGAAGAAGTCTCCGCGACGACAGGGATCGCAGCGTCCGCAATACCCGCCGTTCCAGCCGACCCCGACCTGCTCTCCCGCCTGCCAGCCGACCACGCCCGGACCCACCGTATCGATCACTCCGGCCACCTCGTGCCCGGGGACTCGCGGGTACTCGATTCCCGGCCACGCGCCCTCCTTGACGAGGGAATCGCTGTGGCAGATGCCGCAGGCCTGAACACGGATCCGGACCGACTCGGGGCCCGGCTCGGGGATCGGCCGCTCGACCACCTCGAAGGGCCCCTTGGGACGGGAGACCTGAACCGCGCGCATGGGCGTCATTATACATGAGCGTGAACGGGAACCGATCATGCGTCCCTGCCTGGGTTCCCGCCGACATCCCCGCCGCGCCCGGCGTCTACGAGTTCCAGGCCGACGGCGGGACCGCGCTCTACGTCGGAAAGAGCGTCAACCTGAGGCGCCGCGTGCGCGGCTGGTTCTATGGCGGCGGCCCCCGGGACGGGCGACTCTCCGAGATGCTCGCCCTGGCGCGGCGGGTCCAGGTGGCGAGGACGGGAAGCGATCTGGAGGCGCGGCTCGTCGAGGCCGAGCGGATCGTGACGGGCCGGCCCCGCTACAACCGGGCGTTCAAGAACCGGGCCCGTGGCTGGTACCTGGAGATCGACCGCGCCGACCCGTTTCCGAGACCGCGCACGGTGAGCGGTCCGCGAAAGCCCCGTGCCCGTTATTTCGGGCCGTACGCGGGACGAAGGCTGCCGGACGAGCTGGGGCGGCTTCTCGAGCGGATCTTCGGCCTACGAGGCTGTCCAGGCCGGATCGTTCCCGATCGACAAGGCTCGCCCTGCCTGGCCTACGGGATCGGCCTGTGTTCCGCTCCCTGCATCGGCGCCGAGAGCCTGAACGGCTACCGCGAACGGGTCGAGCGGGCCGAGCGGCTCCTGGCCCAGCCGGCGTACGGCCTCGAGCTGCGCCGGAGGTGGATCGAGCGCCGCGACCGGGCCTCGACCGCCCTCGAGTTCGAGGCCGCGGCCCGCCTCCAGCGGCGGCTCGACGACCTGGACGAGCTCGAGTGCCGGCGGGGCGCGCTCGAGCGCGCGCTGGCGGATCGGTCCTGGTTGGTCGCGCTTCCCCATGCCCGCCCCGGCCGTACCCTCGTGATGGCGATGGTCCGGGGCAAGGTCCTCCCGCGCCGCGAGCTCGCCCGGGACGATCCCCTGTGGCGCCGGCGGGCCGCCGACCTGATCTACCGGGCGCGGGTCGCGGAGCTCCGGCTCCGGGACACGTTCCAGCCCGGCGAGATGGTGGCCAGCCTGATCGTGACCGGATGGCTCCTGGACGGCGCGCCCGGAGGGCACGCGATCGAGCTGGACGGGAAGGACGAGACGTCGATCGTGGAGGAGCTCGTTGGCATCCTGCGGGAATCCCGAGATCGGCCGCAGGGTGAGCCCTACGGGCTCAGGCTCGGCCGCGACCTCGGTGCCGGCGGCTGACCCGTTCCTCGATCGCCTTGGAGTCGGGGTGGCGCAGGGTCCAGGATCGCCCGCAGTTCGGGCACTCGTAGACGACGTGGCCGGTCTCGCTCTCCTCGGCCTTGTGCGGCCGCTCCTTCCGGCCGCAGTACGGACAGACCGGTGACGTCAGCGGCTCGGCCGGCCAGGGATGGTCGTTCGCCTCGGTGGTCATCCGTCGTCTCCTTCGCCGCCCCCGGGCGGCCGGTTGTCTCCTACCCCCCGTCCGGACCCGAAGTTCGGGACCACGGGAGGAGCCCGCGGGTACAACCCTACCCCTTGGCTGTCGCGGCGCTGTCGGCTATCGAACGCCGGTCCGCCGCCGGGGCGGGCACCGCGCCGCGAGTCATCCACCCGAAAGGGCGTCGTATGGTCCGGTTGCCTCCGATCGACCCCGCCGACATCGGGGACGAACGCGTCCGGAAGGGGTTCGACGACATGGCGCGCCGGATGGGGGAGGTGACCGAGAACCTTCGCATCCTCGCCCACAAGCCGCTGTACGTCGAACTGATCCGTTCCGTGTCGAGCACGATCGACGCCCCTACGCAGATCGAAGCCGAGCTCAAGCAGATGGTCGAGCTCAAGACCGCGCGGCTGAACGGCTGCGAGTACTCGGTCGACCTTCTCGAGGGGTGCCTGCTCCAGAAGGGGGTCGGCGAGGCCAAGCTCCGGGAGCTCGACTTCTTCGAGGAGTCGACCCTCTACAGCGACCGCGAGAAGATCGCGCTCGAGTTCGCCGAGCGGATGGTCCTGGATGCGGTCGACGACACGCTGTTCCACGAGACCCGTCGGACATTCACGATCGAGGAGATGCTGGAGCTCGTGATGACGATCGCGCTCGAGAGCTTCTACTGCCTGGTCAACCGGACCCTGGGCCTGAAGCCGCAGGGATTCCGGGACCGCGCGCTGACCGAGATCGAGACCCCCGCCGCAGGGCCGGACGGCGGCTGATATCCGCGTGGCGTCGCGGCTCGTCGTCCTGGACGCCGCCGGCACGCTGCTCGAGCTCCGCCGCCCGGTGGGCGAAACGTACGCCGAGCTGGCGCGCCGGATCGGCGTCGTGCTCGATCCCGCCACCGTCGAGAAGGCTTTTCACCGGACGTTCCGCGCCGCCCCGCCGCTCGCCTTCGGCGATCTCGACCCGTCCGTCCGTGGCGCCGCCGGTCGCGACTGGTGGAGAAGGATCGTGCGGGACTGCCTGGCGGAAGGCGGCGCCCAGGAGGACCTGCCGTTCGACCGTTTCTTCGATCTGGCGTGGGATCTCTTCGCAGGTCCCGCGCCGTGGCGGGTCCCGGACGACGTCCGGCCGGGTCTCCGGGCCCTCCGCCGGCGAGGTCACCCGCTGGCGGTCTTCTCCAACTGGGACGGGCGTCTCGCGGGACTCCTGGAGAGTCTCGGGCTGCGGGGCTACTTCGCCCGCAT
>DATEDS010000219.1:0-2821 GCA_035281565.1 Gemmatimonadota bacterium | reverse complement strand
TGGGGCTAAGGGACCACCTCGTGCGGGAGGGGATCGTCGACCGGATCCACGCCCGCCCGGCCGCGGAGCTGGCTCGGGCCGGCGAGCAGATCGTCCCGATGCAGCCCCCGGAGACCTCGTGGATCGACATCGCACGGACGGAGGAGCTCCTGGACGAGGTCTATCTCTTCCGCGGCGTTCAGGACGAGGACGTCTACAAGGACGGCACCGCGCGCGCCCTGATCGGCAACTACGGGGCGACCTGGCTGCAGCTCGCCTCGGCCCGGGCCCGGGTCGGGGACACGGCCGAGGCCGTCGAGGCCCTCGAGCGCGGCAACACCCTGTTGGGGAGGGACCCGCTCGAGGACGTCTACCTGAACAGCCTCATCAACGTCTTCGCCCTGAGCGGATCCTACGGGCAGCTCGACAGCCTGCTTCAGGACGCCGAGCGGAGGAGCGGCGGGCGGCTCGACGACCGGGTGTACAAGACGGCCGCCTACAACGCGGCCGTGGTCGGGCATTACGATGTCGCCGACCGGTTGCTCGAGAAGTACTTCCGGGAGAGCCCGCGCGACGTCGAGCCGGAGCTCTGGATCGAGATGGGCGAGATGGCGCTGGCGAGCGGCGACACGAGCGATGCCATGAAGCTCCTCACCCGGGCCATCCGGGTCGATCCCGACAACCGCCGGGCCTTTCTCCGCTACATCAATCTGGCCGACGCCCTCGGGAACGAGGTCCTGACCAAGACCTTCCTGTATCAGTGGGTCCGGACCCACCCCGGGGACACCACGACCGCCAAGCTGTACGAGGAGTACGAGACCACGGGACGATTCCCCGAGCGGCTGCGCTGGGATTCGCTCGTCGGCCGGCGGGCGGACGCCGTTGACACGCTTCCCGCAGGGGGATAGACTGGCCCGCGGCCGCCGAGGCGGTCCCTTGAAGAACCGTCCGCGACTCTTCATCAGCCACCAGCCGAGCGAGGGGACGACGTGACGCTTATGCAGCTTTTCCGGGATGGCGGCATCTTCATGTGGCCGCTCCTCGCCTGCTCGATCCTGGGGCTGGCGGTGATCCTGGTGAAGTTCGTGACGCTGCGCCTGGCCAAGGTCCGCACCGACCGGCTCCTGGAGCGCGTCCGGGGCCTGGTTCGCGAGGGCCGGGTCGACCAGGCGATCGACCTGTGCGCGAACACGCGCGGACCGGTGGCCTCGATCCTCCTGACCGGTCTTCATCTGTACGAAGAAGGCTCCACGGCGCGGGCCGATCAGGCGATCACGCACGCCGGCCGGATCGAAATGGCGTTCCTGGAAAAAGGGCTGGTCGTTCTGGCGACGATCGCCAACGTGGCGCCGCTGATCGGCTTCCTCGGAACGGTGGCCGGAATGATCCTGGCCTTCGGGGCCATCGAGCAGGCCGGCGAGGTCGAGGCCCAGCTCGTGGCGGGCGGCATCAAGGTGGCCCTCATCACGACCGCCGCCGGGCTCATCATCGCCATCCCCGTCAACATGGCCCACAACTGGTTCGTCTCGCAGATCGACGGGCTGATCGTCGACATGCGGCGGGGGGTCCAGACGATCCACGACGTCCTCTGGCAGCGGGAGCGCGGGGGTGGACCCTCGATGGCGGCACCCCGGCCGGGGATGGGCCCGCCGCGAAGCAACCCGTGAGCGCGGGAGGCTAGGACCGTATGGCGGTACGACAGAAAGGATTCGAGAAGAAGCACAAGGCGAGCGGGGAGATCCCCTCCTCCTCCCTGGCCGACATCGCCTTTCTTCTCCTCATCTTCTTCATGGTCTCGACCACCTTCCGCACCGAGGACCCCCGCGACGTGATCCTGCCCGAGGCTCTGGCACAGGAGAAGATTCCCGAGAAACGGAAGGACATCCAGAACGTCTTCATCGAGGAGGGTGGGGCGGTCTACATCAACGACCAGCAGGTCCCGGTCACCCAGATCGCGGAAGTCATCCGTCCCATCTTCGCTCAGCATCCCCGGCTCGTGGTGTCGATCCGGGGCGACGTGGACGTGAACTATGAGCTCGTGAACGACGTCCAGGAGGAGCTGCGGGACGCGGGCACGGTAAGGGTGAATTTCACCACCAACCTGGAGCGGGAGGCCTCGCGCCGGGGGCGGTGATCCCGGCCGTGAACCCTCACCCCCGGTTCAGGGTATGAGGATCGGAGCCACGGGCCGTCCCCCGAGCCCCTGAGAGGAGGAGCATGGCCGAGCACAAGATCTATTCCACAGCGAGCAGCCGCCTGCACGACGAGTACGGTCGGCTGTTCAAGATGTTCACGATCGCGGCGCTCGTCGTCCACGGGCTGCTGATCTTCTTCTTCGTGACGCCGCGTGGCGAGGGGTTCGAGGCCCGCGCCGACGAGCTCGAGGTGATCGACATTCCTCCCGAGATCAAGATCCCGCCACCCCCCGAGGAGATCGCCCGTCCGGCCACGCCCGTCATCTCGGAGGAGCCGATCGAGGAGGACATCACGATCGCCGAGACCGAGATCGTCGAAGACCAGCCGGTTCCCGAGGGGCCACCCCCGATGCCGGAGACGGCCGAGGTGGGGAACACGTTCACGTTCACGCCCTACACCGTGAAGCCGAAGTGCAAGACGAACTGCACGGCCGACGACATCCTGCGCCACATTCCGCCGCTGCTGCAGAAGAGCGGCGTGCAATGCGACCTCGCGGTGGGGCTGAGGATCGACACGTCCGGCAACGTGACGGCGACCCAGATCCTGAAGTCGAGCGGACAGCAGGGGTGCGACTCGGCGACCGAGAAGTGGGCCAAGACGACGAGCTGGACGACGGCTTTCAACCGTGACCAGCCGGTGGTCGTCT
>DATEDS010000218.1:0-6115 GCA_035281565.1 Gemmatimonadota bacterium | reverse complement strand
GGGCGCGTCGAGGACGTCCGCCATCCATCCGCCGATCCGGTCCATCTCGGAGACCCCCATCCCGCGGGTCGTCAGGGCCGGTGTCCCGACCCGGATCCCGCTCGTCACGAACGGGCTCCGCGATTCGCGCGGCACGGTGTTCTTGTTGACCGTGATGGCGGCTTCGCCGAGCGCCGCTTCGGCCTCCTTGCCGGTCAGCTCGCCGCTCGGGCGCAGGTCCACCAGGAAGAGGTGCGAGTCCGTGCCGCCCGTGACCACGTGGTAGCCGCGCCCGATCAGAGCCGCGGCCAGCGCCTTCGCGTTCTCCACGACCTGCCGGGCGTAGTCCCGGAACTCCGGTTCCAGCGCCTCCTTGAAGGCGACCGCCTTGGCCGCGATCACGTGCATCAGAGGCCCGCCCTGGGTGCCGGGGAAGACGAGCTTGTCGAGCGGCTTGGCGAACTCCTCACGGCACAGCAGGAAACCGCCGCGTGGCCCGCGGAGCGTCTTGTGCGTGGTCGAGGTGACGATGTCCGAGTGCGGGACCGGCGACGGGAAGACTCCCCCCGCCACGAGACCTGCGAAGTGCGCCATGTCGACCACCAGCCGCGCCTCCACGCGGTCGGCGATCTCGCGGAAGCGGGCGAAGTCGATCGTCCGGCTGTACGCGCTCCCCCCCGCCACGATCACCCTGGGCCGGTTCTCCTCCGCCACCCGTTCGACCGCGTCGTAATCGATCCGCCCCTCGTCGTCGACCCCATAGCTCGCGACCCGGAACAGGCGCCCGCTGAAGTTGACCGGGCTCCCGTGCGTCAGGTGACCGCCCGCCGAGAGGTCCATCCCGAGGAGCGTGTCACCGGCGTCCATGACCGCCAGGTAGGCGGCCATGTTGGCCTGCGACCCCGAGTGCGCCTGCACGTTGGCGTGGTCGGCCCCGAAGAGCTCGAGCGCGCGCTCGATCGCCAGGCGCTCGGCGATGTCCACCACCTCGCAGCCACCGTAGTATCGCTTTCCCGGCAGGCCTTCGGCGTACTTGTTGGTGAGGACGGAGCCCATCGCCTGAAGAACGGCCGGGCTCACGAAGTTCTCGCTCGCGATCAGCTCGAGCCCGTCGGCCTGCCGGTGCGCCTCGTCGATCAGGACGTCGAGGATCTCGGGGTCGGTCCGGCGCAGCTCCTTCAAACGTGGGCCCGCTCGATCTTCTCGACCCGCCGCAGGTGGCGCCCGCCGCCGAACGGCGTCTCGAGAAACGTCCACAGGATCTTCTTCGCCTGGGTCGGCTGCAGAAGGCGGCTCCCGAGACAGAGCACGTTGGCGTCGTTGTGCTCGCGGGCCAGCGCGGCCATCTCCTCGGTCAGGCAGTTGGCGGCACGGACGCCCGGGACGCGGTTGGCCGCGATCGACATCCCGATCCCGGCGCCGCAGATCAGGACCCCGACGGGGGCACGCCCGGCCGCGATCGCGTCCGAGAGGCGCGCCGCGTAGTCGGGGTAGTCGACGGAATCGGAGGAATCGGTCCCCAGGTCCTGGGGCGCCCACCCGAGGTCGGCCAGGTGGGTCACGAGCTCCGTCTTGAGGGCGAACCCCGCGTGGTCGGCGGCCACCAGGATCGCGCGCTCGGTCGCCATCGCGCTCCCGTCAGGTGGTGGCCGGGGCGGCGGCTGCCTCGGGCTGCCCGCTGCCGGTTTTCTGAAGCCGGGCCTTCCGCAGGCGATGCCGCGCCAGCCGTTCGGCTGCGCGATAGGTCGGGATGGCGTCCTCCTCGGCGATCCGGTACACCTTGAGAAGGGTCTCGTAGATTCCGCGGGCCTTCTCCTTCGCCGTCTCCGCGTCGTACCCGACGATCTCGCTGTAGACGCTGATCAGGCCGCCCGCGTTGATCACGTAGTCGGGAGCGTAGAGGATGCCGCGCGCGTCGACCGCGTCGCCGTGGCGGTCCTCCGCGAGCTGGTTGTTGGCCGCGCCCGCCACGACCCGGCACCGTAAGCGGCGCAAGGTCTGGTCGTTGATCACCGCTCCCAGCGCGCAGGGCGCGAACACTTCGCAGTCCACGTCGTAGATGTCGTCGGGGGAGATGGGCGTCGCGCCGAACTCCTCCACGACCCGGTTCACGCGCTCCCCGTCGATGTCGGAGATCGAGATGACGGCCCCCTCGGAAGCCAGGTCCTCGCACAGGTGGTACCCCACGTGCCCGGCCCCCTGGACCGCGATCCGGACGCCGGAGAGATCGTCCGAGCCCAGCTTCTGACGGCAGCTCGCCTTGATCCCCCAGTACACCCCGTACGCGGTCACGGGCGAGGGGTCGCCCGAACCGCGGGGGCTCGACCGGATGCCCGTGACGTGCCGCGTCTCCTGGTACACGTACTCCATGTCCTCGACCGAGATGCCCACGTCCTCGGCGGTGATGTAGCGCCCGCCCAGGGTGTCGACGAATCGGCCGTGGGCGCGGAGCAGAGCTTCGGTCTTGTCGGTCTTGGGGTCGCCGATGATGACCGCCTTGCCACCGCCGAGCTCGAGACCCGCCACGGCGGCCTTGTAGGTCATCCCCTCGGAGAGCCGGAGCACGTCGATCAGCGCCTCCTGCGTGCTCCGGTACGGCCACATCCGCGTCCCGCCCAACGCCGGGCCGAGCGTCGTGTCGTGGATGGCGATGATCGACTTGAGCCCCGACTTCTCGTCGTGGCAGAAGACGACCTGCTCGTGGCCGTAATCCTGCATCAGGTCGAAGATGTCCACCGCTTCTCCTCCCGTGAATTTCGCGCGTCGACGGCCGGGCGTGGCCCGCGCCCGGAATCGACCGAAGATTAATCGGCGAACAGTTCGTTGGCTATGACGAGCTGCTGGATCTCCGACGTCCCCTCGTAGATCTCGGTGACCTTGGCATCACGGAAGAAGCGCTCGACCGGATAGTCCTTCATGTACCCGTATCCGCCGTACACCTGGACCGCCTTGACCGCCGCGTCCATGGCCGTCCGGCTGGCGAGGAGCTTGGCCATGGCGACCTCCTTCCGGGCCGGCTCGCCGCGGTCCTGCCGCTCCGCGGCCGCGTGGGTCAGGGCGCGCGCCGCGGCGACCTTGGCCGCCACTTCGGCCAGCATGAACCTGAGCCCCTGGAACTCCGCGATCGGGCGGTCGAAGGCGGTCCGATGCTTCGCCCAGTCGATCGCGAGCTGGAGACACGTCTCGGCGATTCCCAGGGCCTGGGCGGCGATCCCCAGCCGGCCGTGCTCGAGCGAGCCGAGCGCGTAGCGAAGCCCCCGGCCTTCCTCTCCGATCCGGTTCCGCGCCGGCACCCTCAGGTCCTCGAACACGATCTCCGCCGTGTTCGACGCCTTGAGTCCCATCTTCTCCTCGGTCTTGCCGACCGTGTATCCCTCCCACCCGGTCTCGACCACGAATGCCGAGACCCCGTCGGCGCCCTTCCCACCGCTTCGCGCCATCGCCACCACGACGTCCGCCGTGCCGCCGTTGGTCACCCACGCCTTCGAGCCGTTCAGGACGTAGGCGTCGCCGTCATGCTCGGCACGGCAGGAGAGCGCCGAGGGATCGGACCCCGCGTCGTGCTCCGATAGCGCGAAGGCACCGAGGAGCTTTCCCTCCGCCATGGGTCTCAGATAGCGGTCGCGGAGCTCGTCGGTCCCGTGCTCCAGGATCATCCGGCTGGGGAGCGAGTTGTGGACGCTCATCGTGACCGCCATGGAGGGGTCCACGCGGGCGATCTCCTCGAGCGCCATCAGGTAGGTCACGGTGTCGAGACCGCTTCCTCCCCATTCCTCGGGGACCAGCATGCCGAGGAAGCCGAGCCCGCCGAGCGCGTCCACCTTGTCGCGCGGGAAGTGGCCGGTCCGGTCCCATTCGGCGACGTGAGGGGCGAGCTCGTTCCTGGCGAAATCGCGAGCGGTCCGGACGATCTCCTGCTGGAGGTCGCTCAGCGACCGCAGCTCGGTCACCATCGCCCCGCCTTCACGTTCCCTCCCGGTAGTCGTAGAAACCGCGGCCGGTCTTCCGGCCGAGGCGACCGGCGGTGACCATCTGCTTCAGGAGTGGACAGGGACGGTACTTGGGGTCGCCGAGCCCGTCATGGAGCACTTCGAGGATCGCGAGGCAGACGTCCAGCCCGATGAAGTCGGCCAGCGCCAGCGGCCCGATCGGGTGCGAGAGCCCCAGCTTCGCCACCGTGTCGATCGCCTCCGGCTCGGCCACCCCTTCCATGACCGCATAGACGGCCTCGTTGATCATCGGGAGGAGGATCCGGTTCGCCACGAAGCCCGGGAAGTCGTTCACGGTGACCGGCGTCTTCCCGAGCGACCCGGCCAGCTCGACGACCGTCCGGTGGGTCTCGTCCGACGTCTCGAGGCCGCGGATCACCTCGACCAGCTTCATGATCGGGACCGGGTTCATGAAGTGCATACCGATCACCATCTCGGGCCGGCCGGTCGCGGCGCCCAGCCGGGTGATCGGGATCGACGAGGTGTTGGAGGCGAGGATGGCGCCCGGTTCGAGGAGATCGTCCAAGGTCGCGAAGACCTCGACCTTGGCGGCTTCGTCCTCGACGATCGCCTCGACGACGAGGGCCGCTCCGGTGGCCGTCGCGAGGTCCTCGCTCGACGTGATCCGCCCCAAAGCGGCTTCGGCCTCCCCGGCCGTCAGGACTTCCTTTTTCACCTGCCGGTCCAGGTTCTTCCGGATCGTGGCGAGCCCCCGCTCGAGGGCTCCGGGGGCGGTGTCGATCAACGCGACCTCGTGACCGTGCTGGGCGAAGACGTGGGCGATCCCGTTCCCCATCGTACCGGCACCGAGGACGGCAACTCTCACAGCGTCTCGATTTCCATCGCCACGGCGTTTCCACCGCCAAGGCAAAGCGTTGCCAATCCGGTTGTTAGGCTACGATCCTTCAACGCATGGATGAGAGTCGTGAGGACGCGCGCGCCGCTCGCTCCGATCGGGTGGCCGAGGGCAACCGCGCCCCCGTTCACGTTGACCCGCTCCCAGTCCCAGCCGAGTTCCTTCCCGTCGGCCAGGGCCTGGACGGCGAACGCCTCGTTGGCCTCGATCAGCTCGTAGTCGTCGATCGAGCGGCCGGTCTTCTGCATGAGCTTCCGGACCGCGAAGACGGGGGCGTAGAAGAGGAGCTTGGGCTCCGTGCCCGCCGAGGCGTAGTCCACGATCCGGGCCAGAGGATCCAGGCCGTGCTCCTGGGCGTACGCCTCGCTCGTCACGACCAGCGCGCTCGCTCCGTCGTTCAGCCCCGGGGCGTTGCCGGCCGTGACCGTCCCCTCCCTGGTGAACGCGGGCTTCAGCTTCGCGAGGATCGCGATCGAGGTGTCCTTCCGCGGGCACTCGTCGGTGTCGACCACCGTCTTCCCCTTCCGCCCCTCGATCTCGACCGGGACGATCTCGTCCTTGAACTTGCCGGCCTCGATCGCATGAATCGCCTTCCGGTGGCTGTCGAGTGAGAACCGGTCCTGCTCCTCCCTGCCGATCGCCGACTTCTCGGCCGTCAGCTCGGCGTGCCGTCCCATGTGGACGCCCTCGAAGGCGCACCAGAGGCCGTCCCGGATCATGGCGTCGACCAGCTTCTGATCGCCGAACTTCATCCCCTCGCGGGCGCCCTGGACGAGGTAGGGCGCGTTCGACATCGACTCCTGCCCGCCGGCCACGACGCACGCCTGGTCGCCGGCACGGATCGACTGGGCGGCCAGCATGACCGCCTTGAGCCCCGACCCGCACACCTTGTTGATCGTCATCGCGGGCACCGCGTCGGGGACACCGCCGTAATGGGCCGCCTGGCGCGCCGGCGCCTGGCCGCTCCCTGCCTGGACCACCTGCCCCATGACGACCTCGTCGATCGTCGCGGGGTCGACGCCCGACCGGGCGACCGCCTCGCGGACCACGATCGCCCCCAGCTCGGGGGCGGTCCTGGGCGCGAGTCCGCCCAGGAACTTCCCGATCGGCGTCCGGCAGGCGCTGGCGATGACCGCCATGCGATGACTGTTGCCGCTCGTTCTCACGGCCGGGATGCTATCACCCGTGGCATCAACTTGCCGCCGCCCACGGCCGCGGGAACCAGCCGGTCAGGCGTCGCCAGCCCGCGCGCGCGATCTCGCGCTGGAGCCGCCGCCGCAGGGTCAGATAG
>DATEDS010000217.1:0-7475 GCA_035281565.1 Gemmatimonadota bacterium | reverse complement strand
TCCAGCAGGAACACGACCTCGAGGCCCAGACCGTCCAGGAACTCTACCAGCCGCTCCCGCTCGGCCAGCGCCTCCTCCATCGTCTGCGTCTCGTCGAGGAGCGCGGCCCATGGGACGGGCTGCTGGATCAACGCAAGCTCGGAGACCTCGGCGATCGCTTCGATGGTTTCGATCAGGGACTCGAGGGTCGCCCGGGGCGGCGTCGGGCCGAACCCCATCTGGAAGGTCCTTGGCTCGGGCCCATCGGGGTCGGGATCGGGGCTCGACGGTGCGTCGCCCTCGCAGGCGGCGAACACCAGAAGCGCCACCAGAAGGGCCACCAGAAGGGCCACAAGAAGGCTGAATACGTGATGGCGGGGGATCACCGGAGGCTTCTCGGCTGAGGTCGCATGTCGGGAAGATCTCGCGACGCGAGGATCAGGCCAAGACGCGTTGGCGAGGCCGTCCTCGCCCGGGTAGTTTTCCGCCCATCGACGCGCGCAAGCACGCGAATCCCATCCCGAGAGCCGCCGACCCTCTCCGCGCGCGAGGATCGCTCGTGACGATGACTCCGAGGAGCGGAACCGGAACCCCCCTCATGCGCCAGTATTCGGGCATCAAGGCGCAGCACCGGGACGCGATCCTCTTTTTCCGGATGGGCGACTTCTACGAGATGTTCTACGACGACGCGGTCACGGCCGCGCGCGTCCTGGGGCTGACCCTGACCTCGCGCAACAACGGTGCAGCGGCCGAGGTGCCGCTGGCCGGCGTCCCGATCAAGGCCGCCGACGGCTACGTAAAAAAGCTGGTCGAGAAGGGTTTCAAGGTCGCGATCTGCGAGCAGCTCGAGGATCCGAAGCAGGCCCAGGGGATCGTCGAGCGGGGCGTGATCGAGGTCGTGACCCCCGGGACCCCGCTCGACGAGGCGATGCTGGACCGCGAGCGGAACACGTGGCTCGTGGCGGTGACGGCGGTCGGGCGCGCGCCGGCCGTTTCTGGCGCGGGCCCTTCCGCGAAGGCCCGCTGGGACGCCGACCGGATCGGCCTCGCCTGGATCGACTGCTCGACCGGCGAGTTCGGCGTCGCCGAGCCCGCGGCCGACCAGGTGGTGGCCGAGATCAAGCGCCTCGGTCCCGCCGAGCTCCTGGTCCCGCGCGAGTGGCGGGGCGACGTCGCCGGCCCGGACGTGGGCGTCCTCGCCGACCTGATCGCCGCCCCGCGCGCGCTCGACCCCGTCAAGGAGTGGCGGCCCGACCTCCCGGTCTCCTTCCGGGACGGCTGGCGGTTCGAGATCGAGACCGCCCGGGCCGATCTCTGTAACCGCTTCGGCGTCGCCGGTCTGGACGGCTTCGGGCTGGGCGACTTCGAGACCGGGATCGGGGCCGGCGGCGCGATCGTCCGGTACGTCGAGGAGGTCCAGCCCGGTGCTCTGGCGGGGTTGCGGCCGCCGAGGCCGCTCGTGGCCGGCGAACACATGGCGATCGACGACGCCACGCTCGCCAATCTCGAGATCCTGGAGCCGCTCCGGGACGGCGGGAAGGCGGCGACCCTCCTCGGTGTCATCGATCGGACCCGGACCGCACCCGGCGCCCGGCGGATCCGCCAGTGGGTGGCGCGGCCGTTGACCGACCGTTCCCTGATCGTCGAGCGGCACCTGGCGATCGAGGCGCTCGTCGAGGACGGCGTCGCGCGGGAAAAGCTGGCCCAGGCGCTGGACGGCGTGCACGACCTGGAGCGGCTGGCCGGCCGCGCCGCGGCCGGCCGGGCGAACCCGCGCGACCTGGTCGCGCTCGCGGACACGCTAAGGGCCGTGCCGGTCGTCCGCAGGATCATCGAGGGGCTGGGGCAGGGAGTTCTGGATGGTGCGGCCGGCGCCCCGGGCGGCCGCTGGGGCCTCCTGGCCGAGGCGCTGCTCGGCCATCCCGTCGTCGTCGCCCTGATCGACGAGGCGATCGTCGACGAGCCGCCGGCCACGCTCGGCGAAGGGCCGGTCATCCGCGAGGGCCACGACCCCGAGATCGACCGCTTTCGGAGCGCACGCCGGGACGGCAAGGACTGGATCGCCCGACTCCAGGCGACCGAGCGCGACCGGACCGGCATCCCGTCGCTCAAGGTCGGCTTCAACAAGGTGTTCGGCTATTACCTCGAGGTGACGAAGAGCCATCTGGCCAAGGTCCCCGAGACGTGGATCCGGAAACAGACGATCTCGACCGGCGAGCGCTACGTGACGCCCGAGCTCAAGGAGGTCGAGAACGAGATCCTGGGGGCCGAGGAACGGATCGCGGCCCGCGAGGCGGAGCTCTTCGCTCTCGTTCGATCGCGGGTCGGGGAGCACGCGGCCGATCTCCAGTCGACCGCCGACGCCCTGGCCGAGGTGGACGTGCTGGCCTCGTTGGCCGACGTCGCGGCACGCAACGGCTGGAGCCGGCCCAGGATGATTGACGAAGTCGGCATCTTCATCGAGGGCGGCCGGCATCCTGTCGTCGAGCGTTGGCTCCAGGGAGAGACGTTCGTCCCCAACGACACCCGGCTCGATTCCGGGGACACGCAGGTCGTCATCCTGACCGGCCCCAACATGAGCGGGAAGTCGACCTACCTCCGGCAGATCGGGTTGATCGCCGTGCTCGGGCAGATGGGCTCGTGGGTGCCCGCCGAGAAGGCACGGCTCGGGATCGTGGACCGGCTGTTCACTCGCGTTGGCGCCTCGGACAACCTCGCTCGCGGCCAGTCGACGTTTCTCGTCGAGATGATCGAGACCGCGAACATCCTCCACAACGCGACCGACCGGTCGCTGGTCCTGCTGGACGAGATCGGACGCGGAACGTCGACGTTCGACGGGCTGGCGATCGCCTGGGCTGTATCCGAGTGGTTGCACGAGGGGCCGGCGCATCCGCTGACCGTATTCGCGACGCACTACCACGAGCTGACGGAACTCGAATCGATGCTGCAGCGGGTGAGGAACTACCGGGTGGAGGTCAGGGAGCACGGGGACGAGGTCGTGTTCGTGAAGCGGGTCAGCCGCGGACCCTCGGATCGGAGCTACGGGATCCACGTGGGTCGGCTGGCGGGATTGCCCGGCCGGGTGGTCGCCCGCGCCGAGGAGATCCTGGCCAACCTGGAAGCGGGGGAGTGGAGCGCCGATCATCTGCCGGCGCTCGCTCCCGGTGCCCTCGCGCCCGACCCGGTCCGCCGGAGTAGCGATCAGATGACGCTGTTCGGGGAACCGGAGCCCCACCCGATGGTCGAGGAGTTCGCCGCCCTCGAGCTCGACACGCTGAGCCCGCGGGAGGCGCTGGAGTGGCTGTATCGGTGGCGGGAGAGGTCGGGCTGATTGCCGAGGAGGCGGCGACACTCATTGACGTGGCTTTCTCATGATGCTGCCCAGGCAAGTCACCTCGAAACAGTGTCCTCGACTGCGAAGGGGAAGTAGTCCAGGACGTCGTACTCCCATACGTTGGTCGGAAAGATGACGACGAGCTCGGCCACGTCGTCGCCCAGGTTCTTGAACGAGTGCGGCATCATGGGTGGGATGTTCACGATGTAGGGCGCTTCCATGGTGAAGGTCGTGTCGCCCAGCGCATAGAGGATCGAGCCATCGAGGAGGACATGGGCCTCTTCGCCCATGTGCGTATGCATCGGGGGGGCACCCCCAGGGGCCGTGTAAGTGATCCCGATCGTCAGGTTCTGGTAACCGTGGCGCTGTCCTTCCATGACGTGGACGTATTCGCCGGGTCCGGGGTTGATCACGACGAGGTCGTCCTTGGAGACGGCGAAGTCCTCGACGGACTCCATGAGCGGTGGCTGAAAGAGCCCAGGTAGCCGGCGAGTCTCGAGCGGCGTGTGGGGATGGTGCTGGGCGTGGAGCCGGCGCCTCGCTTCGTCGATGTCCAGGATGACCTCGCCATGCTCGAGCCGCTCGCCTTCAGCGGCATCCGACTCGTTGTACGTGACGACGGGCTCGGGCGGGAGTCCCTGTGCTTCCTGGGGTGAGGCGGTCGATTCGGGTGTCGGGGCCTCCTCGCAGGCGGCGAGCAAGAGGGCGAAGCTGAGGGCGGCGAAGACGGTCAACATGGTGCGGTGCATAGAGATCTCCTCTGTGCCGGGTAGGGGAAACGACGCGTGCAGGTTACACCGGGCGAAGTCGCACTGACCGGACTTCGGCCGGATCCAGTATCATAAGGACAGGTCCAGGCCGCCGATCGACCCCCATAGGGTAGGAGACACATGACCGCTTCCAGCCACGACCCCGCCCCCAACATCTTCCCCGCCATCAAGTATTCAGACGCCCCGGCCGCCGTCGATTGGCTGACCCGCGTTCTGGGCTTCGAGGCCCAGATGGTGGTCCCGGGGCCCGACAACACCGTGGCTCACGCGGAGCTCCGGCTCGGCCCGGGCTTCATCATGCTGGGCTCGGTCCGTCCGCAGGAGAAGGACAATCCGTGGGCGACGGAGCCCATGGGCGTCTACGTCTACGTCGAGGACGTCCAGGCGCACCACGACCGCGCCAGGGCCGCGGGAGCCGAGATCGTGCGGCCCCTCCAGGTGACGGACTACGGCTCCTGGGAGTACTCGGTCCGGGACCCGGAGGGCCACCTCTGGAGCTTCGGGACCTACCGACCCGAAGAATTCTGACGGCCTGCGGCCGACCGGCTACGGCTGCTCAGCGGGCGGCGGGGCGTGCGCGGCCATGTACGCCGCGGCCTCGGCCATCGTCCTCGGGCCGTCGTGGGTATCGCAGCTCACCCGCGGGTTGTAGGGGCTGAACATCCCGCTCGGGTTGTCCTCGTGGAGCCAGACGTGGAGCTCGTAGTGGGGCTCGAACATGTGGGCCTCGTCCACGTCGGCCGTCAACGGATTGTCGATCCGGTGCCAGTACTGGCGGCCCAGGAACTCCGGGGGTCCGGCGTTTCCGGCCGCTTTCCACGCCTTCTCGAAGACCAGGTTCTCCACGGCGGCGAGCCTGAGGGCCCCCGTCTCGTCGGGGACGTAGACCAGCACCGACGGTTGCGTGAAATCGGTGTGCATGCCGGCGCCGTCCACGCGGGGTCCCATGGCCGTGATCTGGAGGAGATCCGGGCGGAAGTAGTGGATCCCCATCGCGCCGAGCTGAACGGGGAGGCCTTCCTCGGGGGCCGTGACGCACAGGTTCCCAGGGTCACGAACGTATCCCTCGGCGAGCGCGATCTCGACGTCCTGGTACTTGGCGGTGGCCTGGCGGATCGCCTCGATCGCGGCTGCGGTCTCCGCATCCATGGGCTCCGCGGAGGCCGTGACGAGGACCACCTCCTGGGCGATGAGCGAGCCAGGGTCGATCACTGCAGCGAACGCGGCGACGCCCAGCGCCAGAAGCGCGTGCTTGACGAAAACCATTCGTTGATCCTCCTTGGCGATGATGAGAGGACCCCCAATGTACCCGATTCCGGGGCTCCCGAGGGATGGCCAGGACGGTGTTCGGAACCCTCCTCCGGACGGGGGGTAGCTGAGCGAGGCGGGTCCCCCCTGCCGAGGAGGTCAAAACCCATGCGGACATTCATGATCGCGAAGCTGGGAACACTCGCCCTGGTGCTCTGCGTGTCGACCGAGGCCTTGGCTCAGGGTGATCGCGGTCGGGACGGCGGCATCGTCATCCGCGGTCCCGAGGGTAGCGTCGTCATCATCGGCGACGACGACATCCTGCGACGTCTTCCCCGCGGTCGCGGCGACCGGGGCCGCGGAAGCGATGACCCCTTCTTTCGAGGTCACGGAGGCGAGGGGATCCCGGCCTTCTGTAGAACGGGCGAGGGACATCCGGTCTTCGGGCTCCAATGGTGCTTCGACCGCCGCATGCGGGACGAGGGGATTCCGGCCTTCTGCCGGACCGGTGAAGGCCACCCCGAGTTCGGTCGACGCTGGTGCCTGGAGCGAGGCTACGGCCTGGGCTCGCTGCGTGGCGTGATCTTTGGGAACGACACCGTCTTCCTCGATCTCGAGAACGAGAACGACGTGGTGGTCATCCGGCCCTCGATCTGGGAACGGATCCTGGGGGGTCTGCTCGGAGGACGCGGACGCCGCTGACGGGGCCCGGCAGCTCCTCCTCCGACGTCAGCCGTGTGAGCGCCGTCCTCCCAGCTCCAGGTCGGCCCCGATGCCCTTCGCCTCCGCGTTCCGCCACACGCGCTCGGCGGCCGCCAGGTCGTAGATCCCGATCCCGAGCGACTCGAACACGGTGATCTCCTCCGGCGAGCGCCGGCCATGGATCCGGCCGGTCAGGACCTCGCCGATCTCCCCGACGATGTGGTCGTCGTCCACCTCTCCTGCCGCCTTGGGGATCAGGAAGTCGCCCGCCTCCGTGAGGGCCCCCTCGCGGGTATCGACGAAGAACCGAGAGCGGAGGACGGCCTCGGTGTCGAGCTCGCGCGCGGTCGGGAAGCAGGCCCCGACGGCGTTGACGTGGGCGCCGGGCTCGAGCCAGGCGCCTTCCAGGATCGGCTCTCGCGCGGCGGTCGTCGTGCAGACGAGATCCGCGCCCCGGACCGCCTCGCGGGCCGTTTCGACCGCCCGGACCTCGATCCCGTGACGCTCGGACCCGCGCCGGGCGAACGTTCGCGCACGATCGGGCTTCCGGTCCCACACGCGGACGCTCCTCACCTGGCGCACGACCCGTATCGCCTCGAGATGAGACCGCGCCTGGACGCCCGTCCCCAGGATCGCCAGCACGCCCGCGTCGTCGCGGGAGAGCGCGCGGGTCGCGACCGCGCTCGCGGCGGCGGTCCGGATCTCGGTGATCGAGGTCGCGTCGATCACCGCGAGGAGCCGCCCCCGCTCCGTCTCGAACAGGAGCACGGCCCCCTGGTGAGTATCCAGCTCGGTGCCGTGGTTCGCAGGGATCACGCTGATCACCTTGACCCCCATGATCTCCGAAGGCCCGAGGCGGGACGGCATGAGGCCCAGGAGCCCGCTCCGGTCGGGGAGCCACATGAGCTGGCGGACCGGCAGGGTCGCGTCGCCTCGA
The DNA here is from genome assembly GCA_035281565.1 of Gemmatimonadota bacterium. GTDB lineage: Bacteria > Gemmatimonadota > Gemmatimonadetes > JACCXV01 > JAHWKZ01 > DASRVA01. The sequence continues at coordinate 505 of DATEDS010000217.1, read as the reverse complement.
GCCCGCGCGATCAGCGCTTCCTCGACGGCGTCCACGCACTCGGCCATCGGGAGGAGCGCGTGGACCTGGTCCTGGCGGATGATGCGGGTCACGGGATCGTGTCGGGCACGGTGTCCGGCGTGTCGGGTATTCAGGGAAACGTCACCGCCGAACTCTAACCTTCCCTGTAGTCATGGCCATGGACCGCCGCCGATTCCTCGTCTCGACCGGCACGCTGGCCGCCGGCCTGACCGCCGCCTGCGGAGCGCTGCGCGGAGCGCAGGTCGCCCGTCCCGGGACGTCCCGGGGCGCCCTCGCCGAGGGCCTGCCCGGTGAGCCGCCGCCCCTGGACCCCGAAAGCTGGGCGTCGGTGCGGCAGCAGTTCGCGATCGCCGAGCGGCCGATCGACCTCTCGGCCATGCTCCTGGCGAGCCACCCGTGGCCGGTCCGGAGGGCGATCGAGGAGCACCGGCGTGGGCTCGACCTGGAGCCCACCCTCTACCACGACCGGAACGACAACCGGCTG
>DATEDS010000216.1:0-2842 GCA_035281565.1 Gemmatimonadota bacterium | reverse complement strand
CGGAAGTCGGCGTCGATCGAATCGCCTCGGATGACGATCGCGGCGCTGTCGGCGGGCACGGGCAGGATGTACGTGCCCGGTCGGACGCGCACCGAGCGGTCGATGACCATGCCGGCCTCGAGGCCGATCGTGTCCGGGATCTGCGCGGACACCGAGCCGACGCCGGCCGATACGGCGAGCGCGCAGGGGAGCAGAACGAGGAGCCCGCGTCGAACCAGGACCGGGCGACGCGGCGTGGCGCGCTCCGGCATTGAATCTCCGGTTGAAATGGACCTGAACGACAGAGCAAGGTGGCAGGCGCGTTCGGACAGATCAAGCACGGTCGAGAAACACCGCACGGGTGGACGCGGGGAAACCCCGACAGACGCGACCCGGCGTCCGGTCCTAGAATGCTCCCAGGAGTTCTCGCGGCTCCCCACATACGCCGGGGCCGGCATCCGCGAGGCGGCTCGACGGCCGAGGCCGACCCGATTCGAACATGGCTCGATGCGCATCGACGCATCGAGGAGGAGATGGCACATGGCAGTCCCGATGAAGGCCAACCCATGGGGTCTCACCAGGTTCGAGCTGTTCCCCGGGATCGAGACCATCCGCCGCGAGATGGACACGCTGTTCGGCTCGCTGGCCCGCCCCTTCCCGACCTTCCGCATGACGGAAGGCGAGGGCTGGATGCCCGCGCTGGACGTGTACGAGAAGGACGGAGAGATGGTGATCCGGCTCGACCTCCCCGGCATGGAGCGGAAGGACGTCAGGGTGAAGGTGCTGGACGACATCCTGACGATCGAGGGGGAGCGGAAGCTCGAGAAGAAGATCGAAGAGGAAGCGTATCTGTGCAGGGAGGCGTTCTACGGCACGTTCACGCGCCGGATCGCCCTTCCCGCCCCGGTGGAGGAGTACGAGGTGAAGGCGACCTTCCAGAACGGGATCCTCGAGGTCCATGTTCCCGTCAAGGTCGAGACCCAGGAGCCCAAGGAGATCCCGGTTCACTGACCTCGTGATCGACGAACGGCTTCCCGCGCGGCGCGGGCGCTTCGGCGACCGCGCCGTCGCGCATCGGGGCTCCTGGAAGGGATTGACGGCTCGGGGGCCGGATCCCTAGTCTGGGTGGACGGCCGGGCGCCTGGGAGAGCTAGGTCCGCGTAGGGCGTTTCCCGACACGGAGGACCGCATCTCTCCGACAGACGCGCCGGGACCCGGGTCGTACACTGGCTGGAGAGCGGGCCATTATCAGGCAACGGATGGACGATCGGGGGGGTCGATGAACGGGCTGAACGCTGTTCGCATCCGCGCCCGGCGGCACGGTGGGTCCGGCTCGACGGGCCTGCTTCCGGGTGTGCTCGCGATGCTCCTCGCGGTCGCCTGCACGGACGAGACGATCATCGAGGTCGAGCGGCCCTTCTTCGAGGAGCCGCCCGCCGCGGCGGGGGGCGTCCTCGGCCTGGACGAAGCGTCGGTCAATCTGACCGTGTGCGGGAACTGCCACGTCGGCCAGCAGAGCGGCTGGGAGGAAACCCGCCACGCGGATGCCTTCGACGTTCTCGGCGCGAGTCCCGCGGAATCGTGCACCGAATGCCATGCCGTCACCGAGCGCGGAAACGCTTCCGAGGGTCAGATCGGGTTCGCCTCGACCCACGATCCACGCTACCAGGACGTCCAGTGCGAGAGCTGCCACGGTCCGGGCTCCACGCACGTCTCGAATCCCGACGTGGATCCCTCCCACCCGCTGGCCTCGATCGCGGTCCCGGTCGAGGACCCAGAGAGCGCGCTCGACGGTTGCGCGGAGTGCCATGCCAATGCGCATCAGCCGATCGCCGAGCAGTGGGCGCTCTCGCCGCACGCGGAGGCGGTGGAGTCGCCCGCGGGGAATCCGGCCTGCCAGCAATGCCACAGGGGGCAGCAGATCCTCGAGGCGTGGGGCGAGGAAGCGGACTACAAGGAGAAGGACGACGCGGAGCATCTGGGGATCGTCTGCGCGGTGTGCCACGATCCTCACAGCGAGGGTCACCCGGGACAGCTCCGCTTCCCGGTCGAGACGCCGGCCCTCGAGGAGAACCTCTGCGCACGCTGCCACAACCGGCGGGCGCTGCCCGACCCGACCTCGACGCGCGGGCCGCATGCGCCGCAGGCACCCTTGCTGATCGGGGACGCCGGCTGGTTCCCGCCGGGTTCCGACATCGACCCGGGTCAGATCCTCGGGACGCACGGCACCGACCGGAACCCGCGGCTCTGCGCCACCTGTCACCTGCCGAAGTTCCAGATCACCGATCCGCTGAGACCGGGGAGCACGGTGGAATCGACGAGCCATTTCTTCGGTCCGATTCCCTGTCTCGACGACCAGGGGCAGCCCCTGCCCTTCAGCGAGGAGTGCGATCTGGCTCCGCCCGCACGGTCGTACGTGGCGTGCACCGGCGGCGCCTGCCACGCCAGCGAGCAGGTCGCGTTCTCGGCTCTCACCGCGGCCACCACGCGCATCCAGCGCGCGGCGGACGAACTGCTGGCGCTGCTGGAGCAGGTCGATCCGAACCTGGGCTCGGCCGGGGGAGAGATCAGCTCCGGGGATCCGTTCACGGTCGCCGACGGCGCTTTCTTCAATCAGCAGTTGGCCACCTTCGGATCGCATTCTGGTCGCGGGTCGGCGGTCCACAACCCGTTCCTGGTCGAGGCGCTCCTGATCGGGAGCATCGAGGCGGTAGAGGAGGAGTACGGCGTCTCCGCCAACCGAACCGTGGCCTGGGGCGTCGAGCTGGAGCGCGTTCTGTCGAGCGCGCGGAACGCGCGCTAGGAAACCCGGAGTCGCTCCCGGAACGGGAACCGCGCCCACCGGCACCCTCGGGCAGCCGGT
>DATEDS010000215.1:0-2982 GCA_035281565.1 Gemmatimonadota bacterium | reverse complement strand
CTCCAGGGTCGGGCCCGGGAGGTCGAGCGAATCGGCGAGGAGGGAGTCGGTGGCGGCGGCCACGAAGGCGGCCGAGTCGACGCCCAGGGACCGCGCCACGAAGCCGGCCACCTGCTCGAGCCGGAGGCCCTCGGGGACGGTCACCGCCACGAGGACCGTCTCGCCGTCGACGAGCATGTCGATCACGGTCGGGAGGCCACGGTCTCTGGGCAGCCGATAGGTCCCGGCCTGGATCGTCCCCGCGTCCCCGCGCGCCCTCAGCCAGAGCTCGAAGAGGAGCGCGCTCCGGATGACGCCTTCCCGGTCCAGTTGCCGGCCGATCGTCCGGACCGCGCTTCCCGGCTCGACGACGACGTCGGCCGGGGGTGCGCCCCGGGGTGCCGCCGGGCGGCTCGCCCAGACGAGCCAGCCGATCGCGACGAGGCCGGCGAGGAGGGCCAGGACCGCGACGGTCAGGGCCGCCCGTCTAACCACGGTCGCCGGTCTCCCGCTCGTCAGCCAGGGTCCGGGCGCGGAGCCATCCCTCCAGCATCAGGACGGCCGACAGCTGATCGAGTCGCGAGCGCATCTCACGCTCCGAGTACCCGATCTGACGGAGGCGGGTCCGCGCGGCCTCGGTGGAGAGACGCTCGTCCCACTCCTCGACGGGGACCTCGAGCGCCGCGGCCAGCTCGGCCTCGAACTCGCGGGCCAGCCGCGCCGCGGGGCCCTCCGATCCGTCCATGGAGAGGGGAATTCCGAGGACGATGCGGTCGACCGCGCGCTCGGCGGCGATCCGCCGGATCTCGTCGACCAGCGTCCCTTTCAGGGTCTTCCTGTCGACGGTGGGGAGCCCTTCCACGAGCGCCCGTCCGGGCTCGGCCAGGGCCAGGCCGACGCGCCGCTCGCCGATGTCGACGGCGAGCACCCGCTCGCCGGTCAATCCCCGGACATCGAGCCCAGGAACGCCTCGTTCGTATCCGTCCGCTTCATCTTGTCGATCAGGAACTCCATCGCCTCGGACGGACCCATGTCGTTCAGGAACTTCCGGAGCAGCCAGATCCGCTGGAGCTGGTTCTCGGGGATCAGCAGCTCCTCGTGGCGCGTGCCCGAGCGGTTGATGTCGATGGCGGGGTAGATGCGGCGGTCGGAGAGCGAGCGGTCGAGGACGAGCTCCATGTTGCCGGTCCCCTTGAACTCCTCGAAGATGACCTCGTCCATGCGGCTGCCGGTGTCGATGAGCGCGGTCGCGACGATGGTCAGGGAGCCCCCCTCCTCGATGTTCCGGGCGGCGCCGAAGAACCGCTTCGGCTTGTGGAGCGCGTGGGCGTCCACGCCGCCGGACAGGATCTTCCCCGAATGCGGGACGACCACGTTCTGGGCCCGCGCCAGGCGGGTGATCGAGTCGAGGAGGATCACCACGTCGTAGCCGTTCTCGACCAGACGCTTGGCCTTCTCGATCACCATGTCGGCCACCTGGACGTGCCGGTCGGCCGGCTCGTCGAACGTCGAGGAGATGACCTCGCCGTCGACCGAGCGCTCCATGTCGGTGACCTCCTCCGGCCGCTCGTCGATCAGCAGCACGATCAGCTTGACGTCCGGGTGATTCTCGCTGATCGAGTTCGCGATCTTCTGGAGGAGGATCGTCTTCCCGGCCTTGGGCGGGCTCACGATCAGCCCGCGCTGTCCCTTCCCGATGGGCGAGAAGAGGTCCATGATCCGCATCGACAGGTCCAGATCCGAGCGCTCGAGCCGGAATCTCTCCTCCGGGTAGAGCGGCTTCAGGTTGTCGAAGAAGACGGTGTGCTTGGCCTGATCGGGATCCTTGAAGTTGACGGTCTCGACCTTGAGGAGCGCCAGGTACCTCTCCCCCTCCTTGGGGGGGCGCACCTGGCCCTGGATCGTGTCGCCCGTCCGGAGGTCGAAGCGCTTGATCTGGGAGGGGCTGACGTAGATGTCGTCGGGACCGTACAGGTAGTTCCAGTCGGGGCTCCTCAGGAACCCGTACCCCTCGGGGAGGATCTCCAGCACCCCCTCGCCTCGAAGCACGGTCTCGTGGTCGAGGAGCTCCTGCTCGATCTTGAAGATCAGGTCCTGCTTGCGCAGGCCCGAGTAGTTCTGGATCGCGAGCTCCTCGGCCATCCCGTGGAGCTCGGGGATCGACCTCGATTTGATGTCGGAGATGTCCATGACGGTGGCGTTCTCGGATGGGGTCGGCGGGCGACGCGAGCGGGTGCGGCTACGGGGACGGTTCAACGGTTTACCTCGACGGGTGGGGTTTCGTGGGTGCCTTGATGGTCCTGGCGACGGCGCGAGCCGGTCAGGGAGAGGTCGTGTCGCGACGGTTTACGGGGATGGACGAAGGGCTTGCGTGACAAGGGCATTTTACAACGCGCCGTGCGGCGTGTCAACCGGAGCCGGGGTAGATTGAAGACGCATGAAGGAGCGAATCCGGGACGCCGGCACCCGTCCGGCGGGCGACCGCCTGAGGCCCTCGACGGGGCTGTCGGAGGTCGTGCGTCGTCTCCGGGAGGACCGCCGCGCCGCCTTCGCGGTCGGCGGCGGGGTCCGGGACGGGCTCCTGGGCCTGCCGGTGGCCGAGTGGGACGTCGCGACCGACGCCCCGCCGGAGCGGGTTCTCGAGCTCTTCGAGCGCACCCATCCGGTCGGTCTCGAGCACGGCACCGTCGGGGTCCGGGTCGGAGGCGAGACCGTCGAGGTGACCACCTTCCGGAGCGACGTCGCGACCGACGGCCGGCACGCGGTCGTCCGGTTCGGGGCGTCGCTGGAGCAGGATCTCGCGCGCCGCGACTTCACGATCAACGCGCTCGCCTGGGATCCGGTGGAGGGCAGGATCCACGACCCGTTCGGCGGCCTGGACGACCTCGCCGCCGGGCGGCTCGCGACCGTCGGGGATCCCGACCGGCGGCTCGTCGAGGATTATCTGCGGATCCTGCGCGCGTTCCGGTTCGCGGCGCGCTTCGATCTGGAGGTCGATCCGGC
>DATEDS010000214.1:0-3924 GCA_035281565.1 Gemmatimonadota bacterium | reverse complement strand
GGGTCAAGTTAGCGGGCTGAAGCCCCGCCACAAGACCCGGGGACGACCTCGTGGGGGGGAAGAACCGGGGGCGGAAAGGGGGCCGGGCCGCCCCGTGGGGTCGAGGGGCGGCCCGGCGAGGGGGAAACGCCTAGCCCCGGTAGATCTCGTCGCCGCCGGCCTCGTCCAAGGTCTCGGCGAGCCACTCGGCATCGGCCTCGTTCTTGGGCTCGACGGCCAGCACCACGCCGCCCTCCTCGAGCGCCGTCTTGTACACCGTCGCCCGGTCCTTCGACATGCCCGCGCCCACCAGGGCGCCAAGGATGCCACCGGTCACGCCTCCGGCCCCCGCGCCGGCGAGGCCGAAGAGGAGCGGTCCCGCCACGATCAGGCCCAGTCCGGGAATCGCGACCGCCGTACCCGCCGCCGCGATCGCGCCGGCGATCGCGCCCACGGCGGTTCCCAGCGCTCCGCCGACCCCGGCCCCCTCCATCGCCTTGCCCTCCTTGTGGACCTCGACCCGTTCGCTGGGGAAGTACTCGTCCCGGGCCTGGTCGGACATGAGGACCATGACGTCGTCCCGCGAATAGCCGCGCTCGATCGTCCGGGCGTAGGCGTCCTCGGCGTTCTCGGCGTCGTGGAACACCGCGCTGACGATGTTCCGGCGCGCCGTCTTCATCCGCTTCTCGGCCCGGTATTCGTCGTGCTCGTGATGGCTCATCACTGGTTTCCTTTCGGCAGGAGGAATGATTCGCAACCTCGCTGTCCGAGCCTAATCGATGCGGTATCGAACCGGCTGTCAGCGGGCTTACGTCGAGCCGGCTATTCGAAGCGCGGCGTGTACCTGTCGAGCGTGGAGTAGGGATCCGGCCAGGGCAGCTCCCAGCCGAGCCGCCAGGCCGCGTTGCGCGTCCAGTACGGATCCCACAGGTGGGCTCGGGCGAGGGCGCAGAGGTCGGCCCGGCCGGCGGCCAGGATCGTGTTCACGTCCATGTAGGAGGAGATGTTGCCGACCGCCATCGTGGGGACCCTCACCTCGTGGCGAATCCGGTCGCTGAACGGGGTCTGGAACTGGCGACCGTACTCGGGCTTCGCATGGGGGACGGTCTGCCCGGCGGACACGTCGACGATGTCGACCCCGCGCTCCTTGAGCGCCCGGGCGACCACGATCGAGTCCTCGATCCGCTGCCCTTCGGGAACCCAGTCGACGGCGCTGATCCGGACCGACAGCGGCTTGTCGGGCCAGACCGCGCGCACCGCGTCGAAGACCTCGAGCGGAAAACGCATCCGGTTCTCCAGCGATCCGCCGTACTCGTCGTCGCGACGGTTGGTGGCCGGGGACAGGAACGAGGCCAGGAGGTAGCCATGGGCCATGTGGATCTCGAGGAGGTCGAAGCCGGCCTCGTCGGCCATACTGGCGGCGTGGACGTGGTCCGCGACGACCCGGTCCATGTCCTCCCGGGTCATCGGACGCGGCACCTGGCTGTGGGGGAACCACGGGATCGGCGAGGGAGCGACGATCTCCCAGTTGCCTTCGGGAAGCGGCTCGTCGGCCCCCTCCCACGCGAGGCGGGTCGAAGACTTCCGGCCGGCGTGGCTGATCTGGATGCCGATGGCCGCGGTGGAGTGCTCGTGGACGAAATCGACGATGCGACGCCAGCCCGGCACATGCTCGGGGCGGTACATGCCCGTGCAGCCCGGTGAGATCCGACCCTCGGGCGAGACGTCGGTCATCTCGGCCATGACGAGTCCGGCTCCGCCCACGGCCCGGCTCCCGAGGTGAACGAAGTGCCAGTCGTTCGGCGTGCCGTCCTCGGCCGAGTACTGGCACATCGCCGAGACCACGACCCGGTTCCGGATCAGAAGCCCCCGGATCCTGTACGGCGTGAAGAGCGGGGGTGGCGGCGGATCCAGGGGGACGTCGGCGCCGGTCTGTTGGGCCGCCTGCTCGGCGAACCACCGGTCCACGCGTGCGGTGAAGACGGGATCCCTCGTCCGCATGTCCTGGTGCGTGATCCGGAGCGATCGGGTGAGGAGGTTGAAGGCGAACTGGAGCGGCTCGGTCTCCATGTAGCGCTCGGTTCCCTCGAACCAGACGAGACTCGCCTTAGCCGCGCGCTGGAGGCTGGCGACGAGCGGACGGCGCTCCGCCTCATAGGCGGCGAGGGCGGCCGGCATGGACGCGTGCGCGCGCAGGGCGGCCACGAGCGCGATCGAATCCTCCATCGCCAGCTTGGTTCCCGAGCCGACCGAGAAGTGGGCCGTGTGCGCGGCGTCGCCGATCAGAACCACGTTCTGATGACTCCAGGCCTCGCAGGTCAGGGTTGGGAAACTCCGCCAGACCGAGCGGTTGGCGATCAGGCGGTGGCCGTCGAGCTCGGCGGCGAAGAGCTCCTCGCAGAAGGCCAGGGTGTCCGCCTCGGGGCGGTTCTCGAGCCCGGTCCGGGCGAGGGTCTCGTCGGTGGTCTCCACGATGAAGGTCGAGAGGCCTTCTGAGTATCTGTAAGCGTGTACACGCCAGAGACCATTCTCATCGTACTTAAAGTAAAACTTGAAGGCGGGGAACGGGTGCGTGGTGCCCAGCCACACGAATTTGTTGGGGCGCCAGTCGACGGTCGGCTCGAAAGCCTGGCGCCAACGTTCGCGAACCGTGCTGTTGACCCCGTCGGCGCCCACCACGAGGTCGGCGCCAGCGAGCTGCTCGGGATCCTCGATCTCGGACTCGAAGGAGAGCTCCGCCCCCAGCTCCCGGCAGCGATCGGCGAGGATCTCCAGAAGCACCCGCCGTTCGAGCCCGCTGAAGCCGTGCCCGGTGGAGGAAAGGATCTCCCCTTTGTAGTGGACGTCGATGTCGTCCCAGTGGAAGAAGTCGCGCTCGATCGCCGCGAACGTCTCGGGATCGGCGGCGGCCAGGTTCTCGAGCGTGGCGTCGGAGAAGACGACCCCGAAGCCGTAGGTGTCCTCGGGTCGGTTCCGCTCGTGGACGACAACTTCGTTCGCGGGATCGGCCTTCTTGAGGAGGATGGCGAGATACAAACCGGCCGGCCCGCCGCCGACGATGGCGACCTTCACGAGGCCGACGCCTCGATCAGCTTGCCGGCGATCACCAGGTGCTGGATCTCGGTCGTCCCCTCGTAGATCCGGAGCGCCCGGATCGAGCGGTACAGCCTGTCCACCGGATGCTCGGCGAGGACGCCCCTGCCACCCAGGATCTGGACGGCGTCGTCGACGATCCGCTGCGCGGCCTCGGTGGCGAACGCCTTGGCCATCGCCGCCTCGAGGGTGACCCGCTCGGCGCCCCGGTCCTTCTCCCAGGCGGTCCGGTAGGTGAGAAGCCGGGCCGCGGCGAGGTCGATCGCCATCCGGGCCAGCTTCTCCTGGACGAGCTGGAACTCGGCCAAGGGCTTCCCGAACTGCCGCCGCTCGACGGCGTGGGCGAGGGCCTCGTCGAGCGCCCGGGCCGCCATTCCGCAGGCAGCGGCGGCCACGGTTGCGCGCAGCCTGTCCAAAGTCGCGAGGCCGAGCTTGAAGCCTTGCCCCTCGTCGCCGACCCTGGAGTCCGCAGGAACGCGGCAGCCGTCGAAGCGGATGGTACCCAGGGGGTGCGGCGCGCTCAGGACCTGCGGCCCTTCGAAGACGAGCCCGTCTGCGTGGGCGGGGACGACGAAGCACGCGATCCCCTTGTGTCCCCGCCCGGGATCGGTCGAAGCGAAGACGGTATAGAAGTCGGCGATCCCGGCGTTCGAGATGAACGTCTTGACGCCGTCCAGGATCCAGCCCTCTCCGTCCCGGCGCGCCGAGGTCGCCATCGAGGCCACGTCGCTCCCCGCCTCGGGCTCGGTCATCGCGAACGCGGCCATGGCCTCCCCGCTCGCCACCGCCGGGAGCCAGCGCTCGCGGAGGGCGGGGGCGCCGCCAAGGATGATCGGGGTGGAGCCCAAAGCC
>DATEDS010000213.1:0-2429 GCA_035281565.1 Gemmatimonadota bacterium | reverse complement strand
CGCGCAATGACGATCGCCAAGCGCCAGGCCGACACCGGCGCCGGCCTCGCGCTGGCGATCGAGAGGGCGCGGGTCGCCCTCGCCCACGGGGACGTGGTCCGCGCGGACGCCCATCTAGGAACCGCCTCGGCCCTCGCCGGGCGGGTCGTAAGCGGCACCCTGCGTGCGGATTCGGCCTGCCTCGAAGGTGAGGTTCTGCGGATCGCCGGCCGGTCGGAAGCCGCGGAGCGCTCGCTCATAAAGGCCATCGAGCTGGCGGAGGAGGCCGGAGCGGCCGCCACCGCGGCGCGAGCCTGGCGTGAGCTTGGCGAGCTCCACGCCGGGGGTGCCAGAACCGCCGATGCGGTGCGCGCCCTGGAGACCGCGCGTCTTCGTTTCGTGGCGCTGGGCGCCCGCGCGCGGGCGGCGGAAGCCGGCCGGCGCGCGGATGAAGTCGGCGTCCTCACCTCGAGCTCTCCGCCGTCCGGTGCGGTTGCCCCCCCGGAGGCCCGCTCCTAACATCCCGGCGTGGAACGGGGGGCGTTCGAGGAGATCGATCACACCGCGGATCTCGGACTCGACCTCGAAGGCCCGACCCCGGAAGCGATCCTTGAAGCCGCCCAGCGCGGGCTGATCCAGCTGCTGCTCGGCGGCACGTCGGATCTGACCGCCGATGCGGTTCGGGCGGTCGCGATCTCGGCGCCCGACCTCCCGGAGCTCCTGAAGCGCTGGTGCGAGCAGATCTACGGGCTTCTCGAGAGCGAGGGGTTCGTGGCGCTCGGGTCCGAGGTCGAGTCGGCCGATCCACGGGCTTGCAGGGCGACGCTTCATGGCATCGTGCCGCCACGTGATCGGGTGGCGTCCGCCGGCGAGCTCAAGGCCGTCACCTACCATCAGCTGGCGTTCGAGCCGGCTGACGACGGGTGGCGAGCTCGCGTCATCTTCGACGTCTGAACCAACTCCCACCGCCCTCCGCCCAGGGGAGCCGATGGCCCACATCGAACTCGAACGCATCGAGCCCCATGTCTGGGAGATCCCCCGTCGGGGCGAAATGCGGGTGCCGGGCAGGATCTTCGCCTCGGAGGAGCTCATGGCCGACATCCGCGGCGATCAGAGCCTGGAGCAGGTCCGGAACGTGGCCGCGCTGCCCGGGATCGTCGGCTGGTCGCTCGCCATGCCGGACATCCACTGGGGATACGGCTTCCCGATAGGGGGTGTGGCCGCGACCGACCGCGGCGCGGGGGCGATCTCACCGGGCGGCGTTGGCTACGACATCAATTGCGGTGTCCGGCTCGCACGGACCGAGCTCGAGACGGCCGATCTGCCGGGGGACCGTCTCGGCCCGCTCCTCGACCGCCTCTTCGATGCGGTCCCGAGCGGAGTCGGCGCCTCGGGCGCGATCCGGAAGCTGGATCGCTCGGAGCTGCTCGACATCCTCCGGCGAGGCTCGCGCTGGGCGGTCGAGCGAGGGTTCGGGTCGGAGGCCGACCTGGACCGCACCGAGGAAGGCGGCTGCCTTGCCGGCGCCGACCCGGAGGCCGTGTCGGCGCGCGCCATGGAGCGGGGACTCTCCCAGGTCGGAACGCTCGGCTCGGGCAACCACTTCCTCGAGATCCAGCGCGTGGCCCGGATCTTCGATCAGGACCGGGCGGGCGCGTACGGTCTGTCCGAGGACCAGGTCGTGGTGATGATCCATTCGGGCTCGCGAGGGTTCGGATACCAGATCTGCGACGATCATCTGCAGCGGATCCGGCCCCGGCTGGACGATTACGGATATCGGCTGCCGGACGTCCAGCTGGCAGCCGCGCCCATCGATTCCGAGGAGGGGCGGGCCTATCTGGGTGCCATGCGGTGCGCCGCCAATTACGCGTGGTGCAACCGCCAGGTCATGCTGCACAAGGTTCGTGAGACGTTCCAGGCCGTCCTGGGGATCGGTCCCCGCGAGCTCGGGATGCAGCTCGTGTACGACGTCTGTCACAACATCGCCAAGATGGAGCGTCACAAGCTGGCGGGCCGCGAGCGCGAGGTGTGCGTCCACCGCAAGGGGGCCACGCGAGCCTTCCCGCCCGGCCATCCCGAGGTGCCCGAAGCCTATCGCCGCTGGGGCCAGCCGGTCCTGATTCCCGGAAGCATGGGCAACTACTCCTTCGTCTGCGCGGGGGCGACGGGCGCCATGGAGAAGACGTTCGGATCGACGTGCCACGGCGCCGGCCGGCGCATGAGCCGGACGCAGTCGAAGAAGGCGAGTCGGGGACGGGATCTGCTGCGGGAGATGGCCGAGCAGGGGGTGATGGTGCGGGCGACGGGGATGCGTACGGTGGCCGAGGAGATGCCGCACGCCTACAAGGACGTCGCCGATGTGGTGGAGGTCATGGAGGCGGCGGGCGTGAGCCGTCGGGTGGCCGAGCTGCGGCCGCTCGGCGTGGTGAAGGGGTAGGGTGGCCGAGCGG
>DATEDS010000212.1:0-5880 GCA_035281565.1 Gemmatimonadota bacterium | reverse complement strand
CTGTTCCTGCTCGTGATCTCGGTGCTCGTCGTCCTGGCGATCATCTACGTGACGAGCGGGGGCCTCGAGATCACCGAGAACCGGCTCCGTTTCCGGGACGGGCCGCTCAGGCACATGGTGGCGAACGTGGCCCTGCTGTTCCTGATCCTGGCTTGGGGCTACCGGCTGGACCTGCTCGAGCTCGTGTTCTCCGATCGCAGCGTCGTCTATGGAGCGTCCTACGCCGACGTGCACGCCCAGGTCCTGGGCTACCGTGTGTTGACCGCTCTCGCGCTGGCGGGGTTCGGCGTCACGATCTACGACCTGTTCCGGCGCCGCTACACGCTGACGTTGACCGCGATCGGAGCGCTGATCCTCGGCGCGATCGTGCTCAAAGGACTCTATCCCGGCGCCGTCCAGCAGTTCGAAGTGGAGCCCAACGAGATCGTCAAGGAGGCCCCGTACATCGCGCGCAACATCGCCTACACTCGTCGAGCCTTCGATCTGGACGCGATCGTCGAGCGTCCCTTCGACGTGAGCGTGCAGCCGGCCGCCGAGGCTCTGGCCGGGGCAGAGGAGACGATCCGCAACATCCGGCTCTGGGACTGGCGGCCTCTGCTGGACACCTACAGCCAGCTTCAGAAGCTGCGACTGTACTACGAGTTCGAAGACGTGGACGTGGATCGCTACGAGCTCGGCGGGCGGCCCCGGCAGGTGATGCTGGCGGCGCGCGAGATGGACGTCGAGGAGCTCGCCCCGAACGTTCAGACATGGCAGAACCAGCACCTGATCTTCACCCACGGGTACGGCCTGGTCATGAGTCCCGTCAACGAGGTCACCCAGGAGGGGCTGCCCGTCTTCTACCTGAGCGACATCCCGCCCGGCGCACCCGACAGCCTCGGGGATGTGCTGACCGTCGATCGGCCGGAGATCTACTTCGGCGAACGCACGACCAACTACGTGCTCGTGGCCACGCGCGGACAGGAATTCGACTACCCGCAGGGAGATCAGAACATCTACACGTCGTATACCGGGGACGGCGGCCTGGAAGTGGACGCGACCTGGCGGCGGGCGCTCTTTGGCTGGTACCTGGGCTCGCTGAAGCTCCTGCTCACCGACGGCATCACGCCGGACAGCCGGCTGCTCCTCTTCCGGCACATCCGCCAGCGCGTCGAACGGATCGCCCCCTTCCTGGAGTATGACGGCGATCCCTACCTGGTCCTCCTGGAGGGACGCCTGCTGTGGGTCCTGGACGCCTACACGGCGAGCGACCGCTACCCCTACTCCGAGCCCGTGCGTCTCACCGGCCGGCACCCCATCAACTACATCCGGAACAGTGTCAAGGTGGTCGTCGACGCCTACCACGGGAGCGTGACCTTCTACGCGTGGGACGAGAACGATCCAATCCTCCGCGTCTACCGGTCGATCTTCCCCGGGCTGTTCGCGCCGGTGGCTTCCATGCCGGAGGGACTGCAAGCGCATCTCCGCTATCCCGAGGACCTCTTCACCATCCAGGCCGAGGTCCTGCGCAGTTATCACATGCAGGATCCGCGGGTGTTCTACAATCGAGAGGACATGTGGAACACGCCCAACGAGATCTACCAGGGTCAGACCGCGCGCATGGATCCGTACTACGTACTGCTGCAGCTCCCCGACGATCCAGAGCCGGCCTTTCAGCTGGTGCTGCCGTTCACCCCCCAGCGTCGGGACAACATGATCGCGCTGCTCGCCGCGAAGGGCGATCCCGGCAACTACGGCCGGCGGGTGATCTACGAGTTTCCCAAGGACCGGCTCGTGTTCGGGCCCATGCAGGTCGAGGCGCGTATCGACCAGGACCCGATCATCAGCGAGCAGATCACGTTGTGGAGCCAGAAGGGCTCGAGCGTCATCCGGGGGAACCTGCTGGCGATCCCGATCGGCAGCTCGGTGCTGTACGTCGAGCCGCTCTATCTGCAGGCCCAGCAGAGCCAGCTTCCCGAGCTCAGGCGGGTCATCGCGGCCTTCGGGCCCCGGATCGTCATGGAGCCGACGCTCGAAGGCGCGATGCAGGCCCTGGTGGGCTCCTCCGCGGGACCGGCGGAGACCGGGCCCGGCCCGGAGACCGCGGCCGCTTCCGGTGCTTCGCCGGAGGGCGCCGTTCTGGCCAGCGAGGCCCGCTCGGCGTACGAGCGGGCGGTCGCGGCCCAGCGGCGAGGCGACTGGGCCGCCTACGGGCAGGCGCTCGATGAGCTGGGAAGTCTCCTCGAGAGGATGAGCGCCGAGTAGGGGCCGTTGAACCGCGGCGCCTTCCGCCCTAGCTTCCCCGGTCGTCTCGAAACCGCGTGGGCGACGAGCCGCCCCCTCCCGACCGTTCCTCAGCGAAAGGATCCCGGTGAAGGTCCACGAGTACCAGGCGCGCGAGATCTTCCGCAGCCACGGGCTCCCGGTGCCGCCTGACCGGGTGGCGGCCACCCCCGAAGAGGCGGAGGCCGCCGCCGGCGAGCTCGGAGGCCCGGTCGTGGTCAAGGCCCAGGTCCTGGTCGGCGGGCGCGGCAAGGCGGGCGGGGTCAAGCTGGCGGCGACCCCCGGGGAGGCCCGTCGGAAGGCCGCCGACATCCTGGGGATGGACATCAAGGGGATCACCGTGGAGCGCGTCCTCGTCGCACCGGCGGTCGACATCGAAAGCGAGGCCTATGCCGGCATCGTCATCGACCGTGCCAGCCGGCGGGCCGTCATGATGGTGAGCGCGGCCGGGGGCGTGGACATCGAGGAAGTGGCGCGGGAGACCCCTGAGAAGATCCGGCGCGTCGAGATCGATCCCCGCTACGGCTTACTGGGCCACCAGGCGACGGCCCTCGGGTTCGCCCTGTACGACGACCTGCAGCTCGTCCGTCGTGCGGCGGACCTGTTCCGCGGGCTCTACGCGGCCTTCCTCGACGTCGACGCCTCGCTGGCCGAGATCAATCCGCTGGTCGTCACCAAGGCCGGGGAGCTCCTCGCCATCGACGCCAAGCTCAACCTCGACGACAACGCGTTGTTCCGGCATCCTGATCTGGAGAAGCTGCGCGACCCGTCCGACGAGGACCCGGCCGAGACCGAGGCCCGGGAAAAGGGCCTCTCCTACGTGAAGCTGGATGGCAACATCGGCTGCATCGTGAACGGCGCGGGGCTGGCGATGGCGACGATGGACCTGATCAAGTACTACGGGGCCGAGCCCGCCAACTTCCTTGACATCGGGGGCAGCTCCAACCCGGAGAAGGTGGTCAACGCGATGCGGATCATCCTCTCCGACCCGAACGTGAAGGCCGTTCTGTTCAACATCTTCGGCGGCATCACCCGCTGCGACGACGTGGCCAACGGGATCGTGGCGGCGCTCGAGCAGCTCGAGGTCGAGGTTCCGATCGTGATCCGCCTGACAGGCACCAACGAGGACGAAGCCCTGCGGATCCTGGAGGCGGTCGGCCTGCCCGCCACCAACTCCATGGACGACGTGGTTCAGCGAGCGATCGAGATGGCCGGGCGGACGGCGGCGCCGGGGGCGGCGCGATGAGCGTCTTCATCGACCAATCGACACGCCTCGTCGTGCAGGGGATCACGGGGCGCGACGGCTCGTTTCATACCCGTCAGATGCTGGAGTATGGGACCCGCGTCGTGGCCGGAGTGGTCCCGGGGAAGGGGGGTCAGACGTTCGACGACGCAATCCCGATCTTCCATACCGTCGCCGACGCGGTGGCCGAAACCGCGGCCACGGCCTCGGTGATCTACGTGCCTCCCGCGTTCGCGGTCGACGCGATCTACGAGGCGGCCGACGCCGGAGTCGGGCTCATCGTGACGATCACCGAGGGCATCCCTGTTCTCGACATGACGCGGGTCATGCCGTACGTCCGGGAGCGTGGTGCGCGGGTCCTCGGACCCAACTGTCCCGGCCTGATCAGCCCTGGCAAGTCGAAGGTCGGCATCCTGCCCGGGCGGATCTGCACCCCGGGTCCGGTGGGCGTGGTCTCCCGGAGCGGGACCCTGACGTACGAGGTGATCCACCATCTGACGGGCGACGGCGTCGGGCAGTCGACCTGCGTGGGGATCGGGGGCGACCCGATCATCGGGACCTCGTTCATCGATTGCCTCGGGGCGTTCGAGGCGGACCCGGACACGGAGGCCGTCGTGATGATCGGCGAGATCGGCGGCACCGACGAGCAGGACGCCGCCCGGTACGTCGCGAGCTCCATGACCAAGCCGGTGGTCGGGTTCATCGCCGGTCAGACCGCCCCGCCCGGCCGGCGGATGGGGCATGCGGGGGCCATCATCGCGGGCAGTGAAGGGACGGCGGAGGAGAAGATCGAAGCCTTCCGCGAGAACGGGATCGGGGTCGCCCGCCGGCCGGCCGAGCTGGTGGGGCTGGTGAGGGACGCGCTTGGCTGACACGACCACCACCGAGCCGCTGCTCGTCGAGTCGCAGATCGCCCCGCCGCTCCAGGCGACGGCGTACTCCGAGGTGCTGGACGAGTTGGCCGCCTTCGCGGCCCGCCAGCCAGCGGTGCGGGACGGCGAGCGTCTGCTGCGTCAGGTGAGCTCGCTGGGGGCCGAGGACACGATCGCGGTCGGCGGCGGCGCCTTCCTGCCGCACCTGCGCTCCGACGCCGTCGACCGCGTCGTGGTGGCGCTCGGGATGACCGACCGTCCGCTGCGGGTCCCCAACGAGACGGGAGAGGAATCCCGTGGCCGGCTGTTCGCGCTGGTGGCCGCCCCCCCCGACGCGATCGCGGCCTATCTCGAGACGGTGGCCAGCCTGACCGCGCTGTTTCGGCAGGAGGGCGTCGTCGACACGATCCTGGAGGCCCGGGATCCGGCCACGGTGGCGCGCCTCGCGGAGGTGCGCAACGCTCCGCGCGTCCAGAACCTGTCCGTGATCGACGTGATGGAACCGGCCTCGCAGCGCATCTACCCGGACATGGAGCTCGGCGAGGCGGCCCGGATCATGACCCGGGGAGGGTATACGGCCCTGCCGGTCGTGAATCGGAACGACGAGATCGTCGGCATGATATCCGAGAAGGACCTCATCCGCGATTTTCTCCCCGGGTACATCCGGCTCTTCGAGGGTGCGGGGGAGGCCGTCCGGACGGACCCCTCGACACGCCGGGTCCGCGACGTCATGTCGCGGGCCGTCCTGTGCCTGCCGACCGAGGCGGGGTTGAGCGACGCGGCCTCGATCATCGTGAACAAGAACGTGGACCCGCTGCCGCTGACCAGCGAGGGGAAATGGGTCGGGCTGATCAGCCGGCGGTCGCTCATCCGGAAACTCCTCCAGTTCTGACCCGCCCTTGGAGAACGGCCGGTTGCTGGACGGCCGGTACGAGAAGATGGACGGAGGAGCAGGCATGCCTTTGACCGAGCGGACGCTGGCGATCATCAAGCCCGATGCGGTGGGGAAGCACCGGATCGGAAAGATCCTCGCCCACCTCGAGGCGGCGGGGTTCGTGGTCCGGGAGATGCGGATGGAACGGCTCGGTCCCGAACGGGCGCGCGAGTTCTACGCGGTGCATGCCGGCCGCCCGTTCTACGAGAGCCTGGTCTCGTTCATGACGAGCGGCCCGTGCGTGCCGATGGTCCTCGAACGCGAGGACGCGGTGGCCGCGCTCCGAGAGACGATCGGGGCCACCGACCCGGCCCGTGCCGACGAGGGCACGGTCCGCCGACTCTACGCCGAATCGGTCGAGCGCAATGCCATCCATGCTTCCGACTCGCCGGAGAATGCGGCGCGGGAGATCGAGTTCTTCTTCCCGGGAGCGGGTCGCGGCGACGCCTAGCCGCATTCCGACCGCAGCGCCGTGATCATTGTCCGGAATCCAGACCGGGCCTATTTTTACTTGCTTATGATCCTGGACCTGTCGCAGCTCGAGGACGACCGGGTTGAGGCCTCCTTCC
>DATEDS010000211.1:0-7190 GCA_035281565.1 Gemmatimonadota bacterium | reverse complement strand
ACGACGTGTTCCGGGGCCTGGGGTTCGGGGCCGGCCTGCAGTTCGACTTCGCGTCGTTCGGCTCGGCGTTCGACTACGCCTACCGCGACTGGGGCCGCCTCGGCGGTACCAACAACTTCTCCGTGAGCGTCCTGTTCTAGGGCGACCGCGGCGGAATCAACCTGAGGCGGGCGCCCGGGTCCGCAAGGACCCGGGCGATCCGCTATTCCTCGTCGGCCGCGAACATCTCGGGGACCGGCTCGACCAGGTTCTCGAAGTCGGTGTACGCCATCCGGATGGCGGTCTCGTGGTCGCCCGCATGGAAGGCGATCGCCTCCTCGGTCCGCATCTCCTCGTCCACGAACGTGGTCTGTCCGTAGAGGTTCCCGAACGGGGGGATGGCGCCGAGCTCGCAGTCGGGGTAGAGCTCGCGGAATTGCGTCTCCCCGGCGAGCTGGACCTCGTCCGCGCCCGTCACCTTCCGGAAGCGCTGCAGGTCGATCCTGCGGTGGGCCGGCAGGACGGCCAGCACGGGATCGCCGTCCGTCAGGACGACCACGGTCTTCGCCCACTGGGCGCCGGGGATATGGGCGACGGCGGCCTCCTCCTGAGCCGTATAGGCGACCGGGTGGTGGATGACGTCGTACTTCACGCGGTGCTCGTCAAGAAGCTCTTTGAGACGGTCGGCAATCATGGTTGGCCTCCTGATGGGTGAAAAACTCCAATTCCGAGACAATTATACCTCATCCGGGGCGGTCGCGGGTCCCATCCCAGGCTCGAGTTCCACGCCCAGCCCGTCCGCGAGCCGGTTGACGAACGCGAAGTAGCCTGTCACCGCGGCCGCGTCGTGGATCATCCGGTCCCCGAAGCCGACCCGGCGCAGGGCATCGACGTCGGCCTCCGCGATGGTTGCCGGAGCCAGCGTGAGCTTCTCGACGTATTCCAGTAGAGTCCGGTCGGTGGAATCCAGCCGGGGCAGGACGCTGCGCCAGTCGCGTTCGAAGCTCACCGCCCAGCCCGCATCCTTGTTCAGTGAACGGAGCGCCGCCCCGTGATGCCGTACTCAATAGTGACAGCCGTTCAGCTGGCTCACCGCGACGGCGATCATCTCCCTTCGTGTCCGGGAAAGCGGGCTTGGGCCGTGAACCAGGGTGCGGTAAAGGTCGAGATGCGCGCGAAGGGCCTCGGGATGGATGGTCGAGATCCGCAGGATGTTCCCCCGCGGCTGGTCTTGGTCATAGGCGATGAAGGCCATCAGGGAATCCAGACGCGCGTGGACGGGTGGAAGGCGCTCCAGGCGAACCAGTAGGCGATCGTGGCCGGGACCGGGTTCCCATTAAGCGAAGTCGCGAAGGCGGTCTCGCTGTCGGGAAACCAGTAGACGAAGAGCTCCTCGCCGCCTACGGTGGCCCGCACCGGGCGCGGACGCTCGGCGAGGCGATCGAGGGGGAAGGCGACAGCTCCGTCCCCGCGGGTGATCCCCAGGACGAGATCCTTCTCCGGCAGGCGATCGTCCCGGTGTGCTACCGGGAACATCGTACGGGTGCTCCGCTCGTAGCTCATGTACGGATCGGTGTCGTAATCCCGGCCGTGCCCGGTGTTGCGCGAGAGGACGAGGCCGTCGGGGTGCTCCTCCTGCCAGCGGCCCCAGGTCGTATGGAGAAGCGGGATCATCGCGAGCCGCTCGCTGCGCAGGGGCCCGGCGATGGCCTGGCGGCCAATCTGGGTCCACAGGCTTTCCGTCTGCCGATCGTACATGAGGACGTCCGAATTGTAGAGGAGGCCCGACACGCCGAGCTCGAGCGGCTGCCGATCCTCGAGGAAGGGACGGCCCGCTTCGGACTTCGCGAGATCGAACGCCATCCCGGTCCCGCACAATGGACAGTAGGTGATGGCCACCGCGCGGCTGCCGACCCGGTCGTTGACGACCTCATGCCAGTTCAGGATGCGGATAGGGTAGGCCTTCGCGACTCCGCCATGCTCAAGGGCGAGCAGGCGGTCACCGGGTTTCAGCCAGTCGACCGCCGGGACGCGCTCGAAGGGGGGATCTGTCAGAGCCGGAATGCCGTCCCGGGGCGGTCCACCCGACAGGATCTCGTCCACCGGGACGAGGGCTCCCGAGAGGTCGAAGCCATTCTTCGTCTGGGCGACGAGGGTCATCCCGCTCGTCAGGAGCAGGCCCAGCACGATCAGCCAAATCCGTGCGAGATGCGTCATCATCCCGTGGGTGGGGCGGGTGGACGGCGGAGCCGTCCACCCGCGGTTCGAGGCGGCTACCGACCCCCGCAGGGGTTGGCGGCGCAGGGATTGGCCTTCCCCGCACACGGATTGGCCTGGCCCGGGGCCTTGCCGGCGCAGGGGTTGGCGGCGGGCTTGTTGTTGAACGTCTTGCCGAGCTCGGGGTTGCTCGAGTTCGCCAGCGCCGTCGGATTGGCGGTGCCCTCCAGAAGGGCCACGTCCTTGACGATGATCGCCTTGTTCCCGCCCTTCTCGATCAGCGTTCCGGTCGCACGCACCCGCTGCTCGGCGTACTGGACCACCGTCGGGCTCTGATCATGTCCGGGCATGTCATCGTCGACGAGCTGCCAGAGGGTCCCGTCGTCGTCCAGGATGTTCAGCGGGATGCCGAGATCGTTGGTGCAGATCTCGGCGCACTGCCGGTGGACCTCGCCCTTGAGCCCCTGGGCAAGGTAGCAGGAGACGTCGACGACCTGTCCCTCGACCGAGCCGTCCTCGGTCGTGGCCACCGTGGCCACCGTGGGCGAGACCTCCTCCGTGAGCTCCGTGGAGGCGCCCGTCGATTCGGCCTTCGCGCCACCGCTGCACGCCCATGCCGCCGACCCGGCGAGCAGCGCCAGGGCCGCGAGGTGCGTCCTGTGAACGAGTTTCATGGTTCTTCCTCCTCCGGAAAACATCCAGGTATGGGCGCGCACTCGCTGTTCTTGACGGCCCGGTCGTGCCCGTTATTCCCGCCGGATGGAAGCGGGACCTGACATGGGCTGCGAAATACGGCGCCGCCGCGGATCGTAATCACGTGCGCATGCGTCTCTGGATCGTCCTTCGGCGCTTCGGAGTGGACTGGGGCGGGCTCGCGGCGTTGGCCTTAACGGGCGCGTGCGGCCGCGCCGAGCCTGCTTCCAGAGCGGCGGAGGGACCCGTTCTGCGGGTCCCGGCGGCGGCCCCATCCCAGGGTCCCAGTCCGGAGGCCGCCGCCATCGCCGCTCACGATGGGCCGACCGCGCTGGGCGTGCCCGTCTACCCCGAGACGCGAGACGCCATCGAGCTGGAGCGCTTCATGCGGACGTCATGGCGTGCAGGGGGAGAGCCGGAGGACCTGTTCGTCGTCCGTCTCGGGGAACGGATCCTGGAGACGGAAGCCCCGTTCGAGCGGGTGAGGGAGTTCTATCTGCCATTGGTCCACAAGGTGTTCATGGACCACGAGATGGAGCTCCCGGAGGGAGGATTCCAGAAGATGTTCACGGGGCTCATGATGGCGCCGGACGGCTCGCTCGTGAAGCTCACCATCACGAATCCCTTCTTTCGCTATCCCGATCGAAAGTTGGTCGATCGCACCGTGATCCAGATGGGCCGGGTCGGGCAGGCCCGCTGAAAAGGATACTCGCGACCTGGCTCGTGGCCGTCGCCGGTTCGGCGTGGGCCTGCGGCGAGGAGGAGCTGAGCGCTGAGGCCGAGGCCTTCTTCGTCCGCCACTGGCATCGACCGGTCCCGCCTCAGGGACCCCCGCCGAAAGGCTGGGCGCCGGTCGAGACCGACCTCGACCCGTCAGCGTGCGGCACCTGCCACGCCGTCCAGTACCGCGACTGGTCGTCCACTCTCCATGGGGGAGCCTACTCGCCGGGGCTCGAGGGACAGCTCGCGGCGTGGTTCGACACCGATCCCGCCACCGTGGCCTCCTGCATGGGGTGCCACGGACCGCTCACCGAGCAGCTGCGGCGGATCGCGGCCGCGCCCGGACCCTGGGTGGAGAATCCGGCCTACGCCCCGGGGCTCGAGCGGCAGGGGGTGGTGTGCGCGGCGTGTCATGTGCGGGAATGGCGGCGCTACGGGCCGCCTCGCCGGGATGGGACGGTCCATGCTTCTCCACCGGGAACCCCTCACGACGGCGCGATTCGCCGAACGGAGTTCGAGGACAGCCGGTTCTGCGGCGCCTGCCACCAGTTCGAGACGCCGGCGCCGAACGGCAAGCCGCTCGAGAACACGCTTCGGGAGTGGGAGGCCACCGGCTTCGCCCGGCGCGGGGTGACCTGCCAGGCGTGCCACATGCCGGACCGCCGACACACCTGGCGCGGGATCCACGATCCGGAGATGACGCGGTCGGGCGTGACCCCGGAGTGGCGCGTGGAGGGGCGGTCGGACGATGCGGGTTTTCGCGTTAGGCTGGCCCTCACCAACACCGGCACCGGACACTTCTTCCCGACCTACGTCACCCCCGCCGTCGATCTGGAGATCGCCTTCCTGGACACCGGGGGAGATACGCTGGAGACGCGGCTCCGGACGCTCCAGCGCGACGCCTACTTCGACGGCGCGGAATGGATCGAGCGGGAGGACGACCGGATCCCTCCTGGCGAGACTCGAGCGCTCGAGTGGAGGGGGCCGGCCCCTCGGGGAGCCGCCCGGGTGACGGGTCGGGTCGTGGTACGTCCCGACGCGTTCTATCGCGATTTCTTCGCCCAGGTCCTGGCCGTCACGCCGAAAGGATCGGCGGCACGCCCGCGGCTCGATGAGGCCCTCGTCCGGACAAAGACGAGCCCTTACGAGCTCTGGCGATGGGAGGAACGGCTGGCTACGGAAGGTCGCGGTTGACCTCTCCCGTAGCTCCTGGCCCCCGGATCCGGAAGACGCGCGGACTTCGCGGCGGGAAGTCGCCGGTCGCGCCCCAGACCTCTCCCGTCCGCATGTCGATGTCGAGATGACGGACGAGGCTCCCCGGCGTCGGCAGGGGAACGAGCGTGAACGACTCGGCGCCGGGGTCGAAGCGCGCGACCAGGTCGGCGCCCGCGGTCCCCACCCAGACGCTCCCGTCCGGGGCGACGCGCGCCACGTAGGGAAGCGCGTCCGGGATCGGAAGCTCGTACTCGGTGAAGGCCTCCGCGGACGGATCGAAGCGGGCCAGTCGGTTGGTCGCGAACTCGGGGATCCAGACCGTGCCGTCCGGCGCGATGTCGAGACGGCGAGGCCCGCTGTAGGGTGTCGGCAGCGGATGAAGCTCGAACGCCTCCGTCCCGGGGTCGAACCGGATGAGCCGGCCCCCGACCAGCTCCGTCATCCAGATCGAGCCGTCGGGGGCGGCCCTCAGGCCGTAGGGGATCGTGCTACCGCCGTCGGCCATGGGCGGCACCGGGACCTCGAACGTGCGGATCTCGCCCGAGGCCGGATCGACATACCCCAGGAGCTCGGGGCTCTTCGTGAAGTGGCCGTTGAACCAGATCCGTCCGTGATCGTCGATCGCGGCTTCGTGCGGGTACATCCCGACGGGCCAGACGCGCCAGGAGCCGTCGCCAGCCGAGTGCTGGCCGATCGCCTCGGCGTCGCCGAAGACGGCGGTCCAGGTCCCCTGGTCGTCGATCTCGACGGCACGCGGCCCCGGCTCGGGGATCGATTCCTGAGCGAAGACGCCGGTCCCCGGGTCGAGGACGTACATGACGCCGGTCAGCATCCCGGTCGCGACGACCCGGCCGCCCGGATCGACGGCGACGTCGTGGGGGAGATCGGAGCGCGGAAGCGGGAATTCGGTGACCGTGTACCCCTCCGGGACCGTGGCCGGCGCGGTCGGGGTCGGCCGGGCCCCCTCCAGGCTCGAGACCAGCCAATCCGCCGTGGTCCCGGCGTCCCGGCTCGGGGCCATGATGGGAAAGCCGGAGGAGGCCCCGGAGAAGGAGAGCATCTGCTCGATCCGCTCGACCCAGCTCGCGCGGTCCCGCGGCGCGCCGGCGACCCGGACGATCCGGTCGTCGATCTGATGACAGCCGGCGCAGTCGAGGAGGAAGCGGCGCTTGGTCTCCCCGTCGGGGAGGATGGACAGCCAGGCGGAGCTGCTCGGCCGCGGCTCGAGCGCCGGCGATGGGCCATCCGGCGGGTCGCCTGTCGCGCCCGTGTCGGTCCCGCAGCCGGCGATGGCGAGACCCGCAAACGCGAGCGGCAGAAGATTCGCGAGCGTGTGAATCGACACCTCCCGTCGAGGGCAAGAACCTCGCCCACGGGACGGCCTCCCGCCATCGACCGTTCAAGCGGGCGGCGGAAGGCGCGGTGGGCGCTGTGGGCGGCAGAATGGCGTGGCGAGGACAGGGAGCCGTGGAATGCGGGCGGGTGACCGGCTCGTTGCTATGTTCAAAGGGGTTTCAAGCGACGATCGTGACGCTATCCTCCGAGAGGTCGGCCGGGCTCGTGGCCGCGGTCGGCGAGACTCCGCTCGTGCCCCTGAGGTCGCTCGAGGCCGAGCTCGGCGAGGTGCGGCTCCTCGTCAAGGCCGAGCAGCTCAATCCCGGGCACTCCGTCAAGGACCGGCCCGCGCTGCGGATGATCCTCGAGGCCGAGCGCTCGGGCGCCTTGGGGCCGGGGAAGACGATCCTCGATGCGACCAGCGGCAATACCGGAGTCGCCCTGGCATGGATCGGCCGGAGCCGGGGATACACGGTCACCCTGTGCCTGCCGGCCAATGCGAGTGGCGAGCGGCTGGAGGCGCTCCGGGCGCTCGGGGCGGAGCTGGTCCTCACCGACCCCCAGGAGTCGCATGACGGGGCGTACCACGAAGCCGGGCGGCTCGCGGAAGCGTTCCCGGATCGGTTCTGGTATGCGAACCAGTACGACAATCCCGACAACTGGCGGGCCCATCACGACACCACGGGACCGGAAATCTGGCGCCAGACGGAGGGCACCGTGACCCATTTCGTGGCCGGCGTGGGGACGGGCGGTACGCTGACGGGGGTCGGTCGCTACCTGCGCCGGAAGCGGCCCGGCGTCGAGCTGACCGCCGTCCAGCCCGACCGGCCGCTCCACGGCATTGAAGGCCTGAAGCACCTGGAGACGGCGTTCCGGCCGAAGATCTATGACGCGAGCCTGCCGGACCGGACGCTCACCGTCCGCACCGAGGACGCGCAGGGCGTCGTCAAGCGGCTCGCCCGGGACGAGGGAATCCTCGCCGGGACGTCCTCGGGGGCCAACGTCTACGCGGCGCTCGAGGTGGCGCGCGG
>DATEDS010000210.1:0-4430 GCA_035281565.1 Gemmatimonadota bacterium | reverse complement strand
GGTCCGGTTGCGCGCCGCGCCTCCTCGCGCTGCGCGATGGCAATGCTCCTAGGGGGCCTCGGTTGCCGATTGCGGCCGTCGTAGGCGACAACGCAAGTGGTTCGGTCAGAAACCGCGCAGGGCGCCGAGCAGGCGTGCGTGCGCCTCTCCGAAGGCGGGTTCCTTCGAG
Organism: Gemmatimonadota bacterium; assembly: GCA_035281565.1. GTDB lineage: Bacteria > Gemmatimonadota > Gemmatimonadetes > JACCXV01 > JAHWKZ01 > DASRVA01. The sequence goes on along the minus strand of DATEDS010000210.1, from coordinate 4,261 downwards.
ATCTGCGCGGCATTCTCCTCGACCGTCAACTCCAGCCCGACCGGGGCGAGGCATTCGGCGAGGGGCAAGGTCGCCGTTCCCGCGACGTGATCGCGAAAGAACGCGGAGCGATCCTCCCCACGGACCTCGCCGACGTAGCGCACCACGTCGTCGAACTCATAGCGTCGATCGGCGGTGTCATGGTGCGCGAACAAGAGCCGCATCACGTCGTCGAGGCTGTGCTCACCGCCGCTCGCGACGAGGAGATCGACGTCGATGCATAGGGCCACCGCCAGCCCTCCGCCCTCCACCAAACCCACGTGCTCCTCCTTCACCGGGGCGGCCTCACGGAGCGAGATCGACCCCCGGCCGGGATCCGCCAGGTACAGCCCGAGAAACCGAGCGAGCAGGTCGAGGAACATCGCCTCGTCGAGGACGCCGATCCGCCCGAGCGCGCGCATCGTGTAATACTGGCTGAACCCCTCGCTCAGCCATTGCTCCTCGACGCTCGCGTAGCGAAAGCCCTCGGCGTTCCACATGTGGAAGATCTCGTGCGTCAATACGGCTTTCCAAAAGAGGTGGTCGAGCGGCTCCTTCGGCGGAGGCATGGTGATGTCGATCCGGCCCGGACCCGATTCGCCGTGACGATCGTCGCCCTCGACGATTGCGATCACGATCTGTTCATAGGGACCTCCCCGAAATTCCTTGGGAAGGGAGCCGAAGAGGGCGAGGTCGTAGGTGAAGGCGCCCTCGGCGGTCGTGCGGACTTCGTCGGCCAGCGCCACGACCGCGGGGCCGTGCAGCTCGAAAACGACCTCGACAGAGTCGACCTCGATCGAGAAACGGCGATCCGACCGCCCCTGCCCGGGCAGGGGCGCTACGGCAAGCAAGGTCCACCCGAAGAGTGTGGTAGAGATAAGTCGGGGGCTCATTGTCCCCTGATACGGCGCCGCTGTGTCTGGGTTTCACGGGCGAGGCAAGGAAGAGACCGAGCATGGCCGACGCGAGCCTGCAGCGGGGAAGCTCACGAAGGCGCGTCTAGTCCACCGCCTCCTCGAGACGCCGCCCGGCCTGCTCGCGGGTCAACCCGTCGAACCGCCGTCCGGCGAAGATCGCGAACCCGGACCAGATCACGATGACCGCGATGGCCGGGATCGTCAGCATCCGGACCGGTACCGCCCCCAGCACGAGGGCCATCAGGATCGCGATCCCCTTACCGAACCGCTGCACGAACATGTTCGCGAACGCCCGGGCCTTGTACTTGACGTCGGCCGAGGTGGGCACGAACAGGGTCTCCCGCGCGGTCTGGTTGATCGAATAGCTGAAACCGTTGTCGGCGATCGTCAGGGTCGACGCGGCCCACAGGACCGGCACCATGAAGTAGAGGCCGCTCGCAAGGAGCATCGCCACCGGCAGGACCATGAGCGCCGTGGTCAGCCCGAACCTGCGCATCACGAAGGATACCAGCAGGAACTGTGTCACGATGCTGATCGTGTTGATGATGACGCCGATCCTGGCGAAGAACGCCGAAGTCTCCGCCTCGCCCTCGATGGCCTCCAGGGCGGTCTTGTACTGGTAATCCAGGATCTGCGAGGCGAACTCGTACAGGAAGACGATCATCACGATGGCGAAAAGATACTTGGAGGCCAGCGCCAGCTTGGCGCCCTCCAGGGCCGCGTTTCCCTTCTTTTCCGGCTCTCCCGCAACCTCCAGGCGGTCGCCGCTTCGACCGCGGCCGATGGCCGCCTGGGGGGCGGAAGCCAGGCGCTCGATCCGGAGCGTGATGAGCGCCAGCAAGACCGTCAACCCGACCGCCGCGAAGAGGAGGGTCGTCGCCCCGACGCCCTCGACCAGGGTCGCCACCAGCGACGTCCCGACCAGGCCCCCGATCACCCCGCCCCCGCCGATCAGACCGTACAACCGCTTCGACTGTTCGGTCACGGTCATCTCGTTCAGGTAGGCCCAGAAGGTGGTCACCCAGACCGTCGTCCAAAGGTCGCCGAACAGATAGAACGCCCAGTTGACGCCCACCGCCGGCGGGCCCGGACCGCCCAGCATGCTGGCGAAACCGGCCAGGGCGAGGGCGAAGATCCCGGCCAGCGTCAGGATGAGCTTCCGGCTCCCCAGCCGGTCGAACAACCACGAGAAGACCAGCACCGCCAGGACCGCCATCCCGATGTTGGCGAGCTTGGCATAGAGCTCGACCCGGGCGCCGAGGTGCTCGATGAAGAACCCGGTCTTGAGGGGCTTGAGCACCCAGAAGACGACGATGACGAGAAACCAGAAAAGGAAGAACAGGACGGCCGGTTCGACCTCCCGCTTCCTGATGTCCACGAACTGTCGGAGGAAGCGGCCGGCGGGACTGATCGTGGTGTCGCGCTCCATCCGGATAAACCTCGTCGGGCTCGGGGTGCGGTTTCGGCAACCGCGTCAGGCTGGCGGCAGGATGCCGCTGAAGGAAGCGCCTTTCGACGATAAACGGGCGCCGTCCCTGGACGGCGCCCGCCCATCGCTGGTTTACGAAGGTCCGGACCCTACAGCGCGGGCCTGGACCCCTCGCCGGCATACGCCGGACGGCGCGACTCGTCCCGCTGGCGCCCGTTCCCGGAGTGGCCGTTCCCCGAGGGGCCGCTCCGACCGTTGCTGCCTTCGTCCAGCTGAGCGAAGGCTCCGGAGAGAAGGTCGTTCAGGTCGACCCCCTCCTCCTGGTGCAGACGGGCCAGGAACATCCACGAGCGGGGGATCTCGCCCCGTTCGTACTTGCTGATCGTCTGCTGGACGGAATCGACGTTTTCGGCGAAGCTTCTCTGGTCCCGGTTGCCCCGGATCTGCTGGAGACGCTTGCCGACCTCTCTCCTCATCTTGGTCATGTCCATTTCGTTCCCCCTGGGAGCAGGTCCTGGCTCCGTGCGTCGTTCGCGATCGGCCCGCAATCACCATAACCGCGGTCCGGCCCCCTATCCGTAAGCCACCGAACAAAAGAGGGGCATCGGGTAGAGATTCATTGAACCCTTGACCCTCTTCAGAGTTCCGGAGCCGTCGATGACCAGGGTCGTCTCCCTGATCGCCAGCAGCACCGAAATCATCCACGCCCTGGGGCAGGGCGGGCGGCTGGTGGCACGGAGTCACGAGTGCGACTACCCGCCGGAGGTCCTCGGCCTCCCGGCGATCACCGAGCCTCGATTTCCCACCGACGGCACGAGTTACGAGATCGACCAGCGGGTGCGCGCTCTGGTCCAGGAAGCGCTGTCGGTGTATCGCGTGGATGCCGAGAAGCTGAAGGCCATCCGGCCCGATGTGATCGTGACCCAGACCCAGTGCGAGGTGTGCGCGGTCAGCCTGGGGGACGTCGAAGAGGCGCTCGCCGAATGGACGGGCGCCCGTCCGACCCTGGTCTCCCTCTCCCCGGACTCCCTGGAGGCCGTCTGGCACGACATCCGGCGCGTCGCCGCGGCGCTCGGCGTGGCGGGCGAGGGCGAGCGGCTGGTCACGCGCCTGTGCCGGCGAGCCTCGGAGATCGAGGCTGCGCTCTCCGCCGTGCCTCACCGGCCCACGGTCGCCTGCATCGAGTGGATCGACCCGCTCATGGCGGCCGGCAACTGGATGCCGGAGCTGGTGGCGATGGCCGGCGGCCGGAACCTGGTCGGCGAGGCCGGCCGGCACTCGCCGGCCCTGGAGTGGGAAAGGCTTCGCGCCCTCGATCCCGAGGTCCTCTTCGTGTCCCCGTGCGGCTTCGACCTGGTGCGGACGCGGACCGACATGGGCGGGCTGTCGTCCCGGCCGGGCTGGGACGAGCTGCGGGCCGTCCGGGAGGGACGAGTGGTCCTGGCCGACGGCGTCCAGTGGTTCAATCGACCGGGCCCGCGGCTCGTCGAGTCGCTCGAGATCCTGGCCGAGATCCTCCACCCCGAGCGGTTCGACTTCGGATACCGGGACCGGGCCTGGGAATCCTGGGCCCGCTGACCTCGCGGACCGGCTCTACGCCCGGTCTCTCAGGACCTCGACCCCGGCCTTCCGGGCGCAGTGGTCGCAGCAGTAGTACGTCCCCTCCGCCTCCAGCCCGTGGCCGATGATGCGGCAGCCGCACACCTCGCACCGGGGCGCCAGCTTCTGGATCGCGCACTCGAAGCTGTCGAAGACGTGCCGGTCCCCGTCCCGCCAGACGATCTCGAACGTCTTGTCGTAGTCGTTGCCGCAGGTCGCACAGTTCGCCATGGACGATCTCCCTTCCTTCGGTGGGGCGCGTCATGTGCCGTGGCCCGCCGCTTCCGCCCACCGAGCC
>DATEDS010000209.1:0-45301 GCA_035281565.1 Gemmatimonadota bacterium | reverse complement strand
GACCCCGACCCTGCTCGGGCTGACGGGGGGCGTGTACTTCTTCGGTGCACTTGTCCTCGGAGTGGCCTTTCTCGCTTGTGGTCTCGGCATGGCCATGGACCGCGGTCGGAATGGCGCGCGCCGGCTTCTGCTCGCCTCGGTGACCTACCTCCCGATCCTGCTGGCCTTGCTCGTCCTGGATCGTGTCGCGACCTGACCCCGATCCCGCCTGGGCGATCGAGGTGGATGGAGTCGGGCACCGCTTCGATGGGCGTTCCGCTCTGAATGGCGTGTCGTTCCGGGTCGCCAGGGGTGAGCGGTTCGGGTTGCTGGGCCCGAACGGAGGGGGCAAGACCACGCTGATGCGGATCCTCAGCACCCTGATCGTGCCGACCGCCGGGCGGGCGGCGGTGGCCGGAGTCGACGTCGTGCGCGATCCCGTCTCCGTTCGCCGCCGGATCGGAGTCGTTTTCCAGCATGCCAGCCTCGACCCCTGGCTCACGCCGGCGGAGAACCTGCGCCATCAGGGACACCTCTACGGCTTACGCGGTTCCTCGCTGACCGGCGCGATCGAGCGGTCGCTCGGTTCTCTCGGGGTGGCGGACCGAGCCGGCGACCCGGTCCGTACGCTGTCGGGTGGTCTCCGGAGGCGTGTCGAGCTTGCCAAGGGCCTTCTTCACGACCCGCAGGTGCTTCTCCTCGACGAGCCAACCGTAGGGCTGGATCCCGGCGGGCAGAAGGATTTCTGGCGCGGCGTGGAGGTCCTGAGGGCCGAACGGGGGGTGACGGTCGTCATCACCACGCACTTCATGCACGAAGCCGAGGCGAGCGATCGGGTCGGCATTCTGGACCGCGGATCGCTGGTGGCGCTCGATTCCCCGGAGACGCTGAAGGGCGGCATCCGCGGCGACATCGTCTCGCTGGAGACCGCCGAACCCGAGCGACTGGCCGCAGCGGTCGTCGAGCGGTTCGCGACCCGCGCCAGCGTGGTGGATGGAGACGTACGAATCGAGTGGCCGGACGGAGCGACCCTCGTGCCCCGCCTCGCCGAGGCGTTCCCGGGCTTGATCCGGTCGATGACCGTTGGTCAGCCGACGCTGGAGGACGTGTTCGTACAGCGGACCGGGCACCGCTTCTGGGACGGGGCCGACGAGGCGGCCGCGCCTGTCGCCGAAGGCCGCCGATGAGCGAGGCCATCGTTCCCGCCCTGAGTCTCGGCTGGCGCGAGATCGTGCGTTTCCATCGCGACCGCACGCGGGTCCTGAGCGGGATCGCCACGGCCCTCCTGTTCTGGATCCTGATCGGGTTCGGCATGGCCGGCTCGTTCGCCCCGGCCGGGATGCCATCCGGGGTGGGGTCGATCGAGTACCTGCTCCCGGGCACCATCGTGTTCGTCGTGCTGATCACCGCGATCGTCGGGACCTTCAGCCTGATCGAGGACCGCCGGAGCGGGTTTCTGCAGGGGGTGATCGTGTCGCCCGTGCCGCGCTCGGCGATCGTGCTGGGCAAGGTCCTGGGGGGCGCCTCGATCGCCGTCCTGCAAGGGGCCGTCCTGCTGCCGCTCGTGCCGCTGGTCGGAATTCCAGTACGGCCGGCGGGATTCCTGCTCGGGCTCCTGGCCCTGTTCGCGATGGCTTTCGCGCTCACCTGCCTGGGATTCGTCCTGGCCTGGGGGATGGAGTCGATCCAGGGATTCCACGGCATCGTGAACCTGTTCCTCCTTCCGCTCTGGTTTCTGTCGGGCGCGCTCTTCCCGCCGGCCGGCGCAGCCCGCGGACTCCAGATCGTGATGCGGCTCGATCCGCTGGCTTACGGCCTGGCGGCGTTCCGGCAGGCCCTTTACGGCCATGCCGAGGTCGGCTTCACGAGTCCCGCCCTCGCCTGGATGGTGACGATCGCCTTCGCGCTGGCCGCCTTCGGGCTGGCGGTGTGGGTGGCCCGGCGATGAGCGTGGCGCGGGGGGTCGGGCGCAGGTGATCGAGGTCCATGACCTCCCGGCCCTGAACGCGGCCTTGAACTCGGTCGCCGCCCTGCTGCTGGTGGCCGGGCATCTGTTCATCCGACGCGGCCGGCTCGATGGGCACGGCCTCTGCATGGGGGCGGCGCTCGTGGTATCGGCCCTGTTTCTGGCTTCCTACGTCGTTTACCACGTCCAGGCCGGATCGGTGCGCTTCACCGCCGGTGGCTGGCCGCGGGCGGCCTACTATGCGATCCTCGTGACCCATGTCCCGCTGGCGGCCGCGATCCTGCCGCTGGCGCTGGTCACCGCGGGCCGCGGCCTGCGGGGTCGAATCGGCGAGCACGTCCGGATCGCCCGCTGGACTTGGCCTCTCTGGCTCTACGTGTCCGTCACCGGTGTGTTGATATATCTCTTTTTATACCAATGGTTTCCATCAAGTGAGGTAACGTAGTGACTGAGAGCGCCTTCGCGATCCTGTACGCGGTCCTGTGGGCGATCCTGTTCTTCGTCCTGTTCCGGCTCGGTGCGCAGTCTCGGGACCTCCAGCGGACGATCCGCCAGATCAAGCGCAACCTCCACTCGGGGTGGCCCGATCCGGAGGAGTGACCGACCATGGCGACGAGGCGTTTTGCCCCAACCCGGTTGGGGGATATATCTTCCCGTCCCGCCGGCTGCGCCCTTAGCTCAATTGGATAGAGCGTCAGACTACGGATCTGAAGGTTGGGGGTTCGACTCCCTCAGGGCGCACCAATCCATGCCCTGGCAGCTGGTCCTCTTCGAGAAGTCCCTGAAGAAGAAGCAGAAGCTGGAGCTGATCCTGAGCCAGCTCCGGGAGACGGCGGGGAAGGATTGTCTGCTGGTCACCCACGGCGACAACACCGGCGCCCTCAATCATCACCTGCGCCTCCATGGCGGGAACTGGACGTGGGTGGAGAACGAGCGCGAGAAGATCGAGGAGATGTCGCGCTTTCTTGGCGAGCCCGTTCTCCCCGGAACCCCGAGCGGGATTCCCGTCGAGGACGAGTCGTTCGACGTTGTGGTCTCGATCGACGTCCACGAGCACCTCGACGACTGTCGGCCGTTCAATCGTGAGCTGAGGCGGGTGGTGAGACCGGGGGGAACCGTGGTCGTGAGCACCCCGACCGGAGACGCGTGGAAGCCGGTCACGGTGCTGAAGCATCTCGTGGGGATGACCAAGGAGCGGTACGGTCACCGGGTCATCGGCTACACCATCCGGCAGCACCGGACGATGCTTCGTGAGGCGGGGCTCGAGCCCCAGACGGCTGGGACCTACTCCAGATTCTTCACGGAGCTCCTCGAGCTGGCGATCAACTTCGCCTACGTGCGAATCCTCTCGCGCAAGTCACCCCCGACGCCGGGGACGATCGCCCCTTCCACCAGTGTGCAGCTACGGGCCGTGGACCGGCAGGTCCGGGTCTATTCGGCCGTCTATCCGCTTCTGTGGAGTATTTCGCGGCTCGATCGGCTCCTCTTCTTCTTCAAGGGATACGCGGTCTCGGTCGTGGCCCGAAGGCCGGACCGGAATTGAGCCCGGGCGTGTTTCCGTCCCGCGTCCTGGTCACCGGGGCGGGTGGCTTCATCGGCAGCCACCTGGCCGCCGACCAGAGCCATCGCGGCCGCGAGGTCGTGGCCCTCGACCTGGACCTCGGGCGTGTCGCCCATCTCGAGCGGGCGGGACGGTTCGACATCGTCGCCGGAGACTTCATGGACCCTGCTGTGATTCGCCACGCCCTGGCAGGGGTCGACACCGTCTTTCATCTGGCGGCGATCCACCTGGGGTCGCGGGCGAGCGAGGCCGAACACCGATGGGTGAACGCGGAAGGAGTGGAGAAGCTGGTCCGTACGGCTGAGGCGGCCGGCGTACGCCGCTTCGTCCATTGCAGCAGCGTCGGCGTCCACGGCCGCGTGGAGGATCCTCCCGCCGACGAGGATTCTCCCTGTCGACCCGAGGGGGCTTATGAGACGACGAAGCTCGCCGGGGAAGAGATCGTGCGGGCGGCGATCCGTGAGCGCGGCTTCCCGGCCGTGATCCTCAGACCCGCCTGGGTCTACGGACCCGGCTGCCCGCGGACCGAGCGGCTCTTCCGGGCCGTTCGCAAGCGCCGCTTCCCGCTGGCCGGCCGCGGTGATGCACTTCGACATTGCGTATACATTCGGGACATGCTGGACGCGTTCGATCGGGCGGCCGAGACCCGGGATGCAGTGGGTGAGGTGATCATCGTGGGCGACGAGTCCCCGGTCACCGTGCGCACCCTGATCGACGAGATCGCCGAGCTGGTCGGTTCCCCGCCGCCGCGCTCGATTCCGCTCCCCGTGCTGCGGCTTGCGGCCGGCGTGTGCGAGCTGGCCTTCCGACCGCTCGGCAAGGAACCGCCCGTCTCCCGGCGGTCGATCAAGTTCTATACCAACAACACCGCGTTCGACATCTCGAAGGCGCGTCGGCTCCTCGGCTGGAATCCGCGGTACGACCTCCGCGCCGGGCTCGCCGAGACCTGGGCCTACCTCTCGGGCTCCGACCCCTGGCAGGTCCCGCTGCCCCGCGCCGCGACGGTCTGAGTCGGTCTCCCGATGTGCGGCATCTGCGGCGAGTGGAACTCGAGGGGCGCCCGCCAGGACGTCCTGGACCTCATGAGCCGGCGTCTCGTGCATCGCGGGCCGGACGACGCGGGCAGCATCGTCCTCGGGGAGACGGGTCTCGCCGTTCGCCGTCTCCGCATCATCGATCTCGAAGGTGGACATCAGCCGATCCCAAACGAGGACGAGAGTTGCTGGATTGTCTTCAACGGCGAGATCTACAACTACCGTGAGCTGCGCGAGGACCTGGCTCGCCGCGGGCACCGCTTCCGCACACACAGCGACACCGAGGTCATCCTTCACCTGTACGAGGACGCCGGAAGCGGGGTCGTGGACTCGTTGCGCGGCATGTTCGCGTTCGCCATCTGGGACGTCCGGCGGCGACGGCTGATCCTGGCACGCGACCGGTTCGGTCAGAAGCCTCTCTTCTACACCTTCGACGGCGCACGGCTCGTCTTCGCGTCCGAGATCAAGGCGCTTCTGGCGGGGCATGGGCGCGATTTCCCGCCCGACCTGGAGGCCCTCGACGACTATCTGGCGCTACGGTTCGTCCCCGGGCCAGCCACGATGTTCGAAGGGATCCAAAAGCTCCCCCCGGCTCACGTCCTGGAGCTGGATGCATCGCTGGCGCGTCGGGACGGCGTGAACGTCGTCCAGCCGCGCCTCGACCTGCGTCGCTATTGGACCCTGCGGTACGCCCCGGTGGCCGACATCGGAGAGGCGGAAGCCGTGACCGAGGTCCGGACACGGGTCCGGGACGCGATCCAGAGCCATCTGGTGGCCGATGTGCCGGTGGGAGCCTTCCTGTCGGGAGGAATGGATTCGAGCGTCATCGTCGCGCTGATGAGTGAGATCGGCGACGGGACCCCGCGCACGTTTTCGATAGGAGTCGCGGAGCAGGATTTCGACGAGCTGCCCTTCGCCCGCGCGGTGGCGACACACTGCCGCACCGATCACCACGAGGAGGTGGTGTCGCCGGACCTGGTCCGTCTGCTTCCGGAGATGATCTACCACCTGGACGAGCCGTCCGACCCGATCGCGGCCTGCATGTACCACGCCGCGGCGCTGGCGGCGCGCCACGTCAAGGTCGTGCTGACCGGGGATGGCGGGGACGAGATGTTCGCCGGCTTCGACCGCTACTACGGCGTCCGCTGGGCGGGCGCCTACGCCCGTCTCCCCGCCGCCGTGCGCCGGGCCCTCCTGGGCCCCCTCTGGTATTCGCTCCCGGACACCGCCGGCTACAAGACGTTCGCCCAGAAGGCACGCTGGTTGCACGAGTTGTCCTTTCATGAGGACGCCCGACGGTATGCAGAAGCCACGGTCTTCTTCCGGTACGGCCGCCCGGGCCGGCTCGGTCTCTACGCCCCCCACCTGGCGCGCCGACTGGCTCCGCGGGATCCGACCCGCTGCATCGTCGACGCGTTCGAGCAAGCCGAGGCGGAGACCGACCTGGAGCGGATGCTGTTCGCCGACGTGATGACGCGCCTGCCCGAGCACTCCCTCATGCTCACCGACCGGATGACGATGGCCCGGAGCCTCGAGGCCCGTGCCCCGTTCCTGGATCACCGGCTTGCCGAGTTCGTGGCGACGCTCCCGGCCGGCCTGAAGCTCAAGGGCCGGCGGCTGAAGCACCTGCTGCGCGAGGTGGCCCGTGAGCTCCTGCCGGAGACGGTCCTGCGCCGGCCCAAACAAGGCTTCATGTTCCCGCTCGGATACTGGATGAAGGGCCCCCTTCTGCCCGTGCTGGAGGACCTGGCTCGCGAGTCGGCGCTGGTGGAGGATGGTCTCTTCGCGACGGAGCCGATACGGGCGATGGTAGGAGAGCACCTTGCCGACGAGAGCGATCATCACGTCCGGCTGTGGATGCTCCTGAACGTCGAGCTGTGGTACCGGATGTACGTTCGCGGCCAATCACGCGAGGACCTCTCGGACCGTATCGCCGACCGCATGGCGGAGACGGTCGGCGGCAGGTGGGCCGCCGGATCATGAAAGTTCTCGCGGTCGCCCCGGAGCCTTTCTTCACCCCGCGCGGCACGCCCTTCAGCGTGTACTACAGGACCCTGGTCGCCTGTGAGCTGGGAGCGACCATCGACGTCCTCACGTACGGCGAGGGGGAGGACGTGGACATCCCGGGTGCAAGGATCGTCCGCATCCCGCGGTTCGCCATGCTGGGGCCGGTCAAGGCCGGGCCCTCGCTGCAGAAGGCGTTCCTGGACGTGTTCGTCTTCGCGTGGATGGTCGCCCTCCTGGCGACGCGGCGGTACGAGGTCGTCCACGCTCACGAAGAAGGCGCGTTCATGGCGCTCTTTCTGAAGCCTTTCTTTGGCTTCAAGCTCGTCTACGACATGCACTCGAGTCTTCCGGAGCAGCTCTCCAACTTCGAGTTCACGGATTCGCGGATCCTGGTCGGGATCTTCAAGACCCTGGAGCGGATGACGCTGCGCCGCGCTGACGCCGTGATCACGATCGGTCCGCTCCTCGGCGACTACGCAAGGGAGAAGATGCCCGACCCCGACCGGCACTTCCTGATCGAGAATTCGCTGTTCGAGCAGATCCGGCTGGCTCGCGAGCCCACCGATCGGCCGGCGGAGGTGCCCCTCCCCGACGGGCGGCCGATCGTCATCTACGCCGGCAGCTTCGAACCCTACCAGGGCCTGGACCTCCTGCTGTGGGCGTTCGCGCAGGTTAGAGAACAGAGGCCGGAGGCTTTCCTGCTCATGATCGGAGGCACCCCTGATCAGGTCGAGGCCTACCGCCGCAAGGCCGGCGAGCTGGGCCTCGACGGGCACTGCCGGTTCACCGGTCGCATCCCGCACTCCCGGGTGAGGGACACCATCGCCAAGGCGACGGTGTTGACCTCGCCGCGTATCGCTGGCACCAACACGCCGGCGAAGATCTATGAGCAGGTCGCCAGCGGGATCCCCCTCGTGGCCACCCGGATCCCGTCTCACACCCAGGTCCTCAACGACCGGATCTGCTTTCTCGTCGATCCCGATCCGGCGGCGATGTCCGAAGGGCTCCTGGCCGCGTTGGACGACGGCGAGAGGCGTGGGTCGGTGATCGCCGCGGCGCGGGAGCACTACCACCGGCACTGGTCTCGCGAGGCGTACCGGGAGAAGATGGAGAAGCTTCTCGAGGCCCTTGCCTGATGTGCGGGATCGCGGGGATCGCCGCGCTGCCCGGAGCCAGCCCCGCCACGCACGAACAGCTCAGCGAGATGTGCCGGACGATCGTCCACCGGGGGCCCGATGACGAGGGCTTCGACATCGAGGGCGCGGTCGGGCTCGGCGTCCGTCGCCTGTCGGTGATCGACGTTCAGGGGGGCCGGCAGCCGATCTTCAACGAGGATCGCTCGGTCCGTCTCGTGTTCAACGGAGAGATCTACAACTTTCGCGAGCTCCGGCGAAGGCTCGAAGCGGGCGGTCACCGTTTCGCCTCGGCGACCGACGGCGAGGTCATCGTCCACCTTTGGGAGGATCACGGCCCGGAATTCGTCCGGCATCTAGACGGGATGTTCGCGCTTGCGCTCCACGATGCTCGTCGGGGACGACTTCTCCTGGTCCGCGATCGGCTCGGGATCAAGCCGCTCTTCTACGCCCTCACCGGGACCCACCTCGTCTTTGGCTCGGAGATCAAGGCCCTGCTCGCCTCGGGTCTTGTGGAGCGGCGCCTCGACGTGGATGGTCTCGCGCAGTTCCTGGCCTGGGAGTACGTCCCCGCCCCCGGGACCCTGCTGGACGGGGTCAGGAAGCTGGACGCTGCCAATCTGATGGAGCTCGACCTGGCGACTGGACGAACCTTCGTGTCGCGATGGTGGGATGTCCCGGCGCCTGTTCCGGGAGAGCGTGGAGGCGTATCGCCCAGGACGGCGGGGGAATGGGAGGACGCGGTGGATGCCCGGATCCGTGAGAGCGTCAGAAGCCAGCTCGTGAGCGACGTGCCGCTCGGGGCGTTCCTCTCGGGCGGCGTCGACAGCTCGCTGGTGGTGGCCGCGATGGGCGAGGCCCGGACGTTCTCGATCGGCTTCGACGACCCGAGCTACGACGAAGTCGCGTGGTCGACCCGCGTCGCGCGACACCTGGGGGTCGATCACTCGGTCGAGGTCCTGAGGGCCGACATCGGCGATCTGGTCCCGGACTTGATGGAGTTCCTGGATGACCCGATCGGCGACGTCTCGATCTTTCCCACCTACCTCGTCTCCCGACTGGCCCGGCGCGACGTGACGGTGAGCCTGTCGGGCGACGGGGGGGACGAGGTCTTCGGCGGCTACGAGACGTACGTCGCCCAGGGGGCGGCTCCGCTCTGGGGTCGGCTTCCGGGTCCTCTCCGGGAAGGACTGGGGTGGGCGGCCGGACGCATCCCTCCCCGGCCTGCCAAGAAAGGTCTCGTGAACAAGACCAAGCGTTTCCTGGAGGGCGCCGGCCGGTCGCAGGATCTCGAGCACGCTCGATGGCGGTTGTTCCTGGACGAGGACGAGCGTCGTGATCTCTTCACCCCGGAGGCGCTCGCCGCCGTCCGAACCCCGGTCGGACAGCACATCCGGAGGCTCTTCGACGACGCCGGTGATCGGCCCCGGGTCGATCGCTGGCTGTACGTGGACCTGCGCAGCTATCTGGTCGATAATTGCCTGGTGAAGGTCGACCGGATGTCGATGGCCTGCTCGCTCGAGGCCAGGGTACCCCTGCTCGATCACGAGCTGGTCGAGCTCGCTTTCCAGATCCCTCCTGAGCTCAAGGTCGATCGCGGCCGGACGAAGATCTTGCTCAAGCGGGTGGCCGCGCGCCACGTCCCTGCCGAGTGCGTTTATCGACCGAAGGAAGGTTTCAGCATCCCGCTCAAGCACTGGCTGCGGGACGGGCTTCGCCCGCTCATGGAGGAGCTGCTCTCACCCGCGCGGGTCGGACAGGGGGGACTCTTCGAAGCCGAGGAGATCGACCGGCGCAAGCGCGAGCACCTCGAGGGACGGGCCAACCACAGCCATCTCCTCTGGTGCCTCATGGTCTTCGAGATGTGGCGGCGGCGGTGGTCGGTGTGATCGAGCGTGACCCCGCCGGGGCGGCCGGTCGCCACTACGACCTGGCGGTGATCGGCGGCGGGATCTACGGCATCAGCCTGGCGCTGGAGGCGACGCGCCGGGGGCTCCGGCCGGTGCTCCTGGAGCGTCGCGATTTCGGGAGCGGCACGACGTGGAACAATCTGCGGATCCTGCACGGCGGTCTGCGCCACCTGCAACGGCTCGACCTTCGCAGCGCTCGTGACTCGGTGCGCGAGCGGAGATGGTATCTGCGCACGTTTCCCGAGCTCGTCCGGCCGCTGGCGTGCGTGATGCCGTTGTACGGGCGCGGGCTGCGGCGACCGGCCGTCCTGCGGGCGGCTCTCCTGGCCAGCGAGGCTCTGTCCGCGGGCCTCCGGAGCCTGCCGCCGGGGCGGGTCCTGAGCGCGGGCGAAACGGCCGCGCGGTTCCCGGGGGTCGAGACCGACGGCCTGCGCGGGGCGGCCCTGTGGTACGACGCCGCCATGCCGGACTCTCCGCGACTGCTGATCGAGATGGCCCGCTGGGCCTCGGCCGGGGGAGCGACGCTCCTGAACTACCTCGAAGCGACCGATCTGGTCCAGCACGGCGGCAGGGTGAAGGGCGTCCGGGGGACAGACTCGCTGACGGGGGATTCCTGGGAGTTCCGGGCCGGCGTCGTGGTGAACTGCGCCGGGCCGTGGTGCCGGGAGCTGGCCGCACGGTTCGACCGCGACATCGAAGAGCTGTTCCGTCCCTCGCTGGCGTTCAACGTCCTCCTCGACCGGGCGCCCCTGGCCGACGCGGCGCTGGCGGTCGAGCCGCCGCAGCCCGGCTCGCGGACCTGCTTCGTGGTCCCGTGGAAGGGCAGGATGCTGGCTGGCACGTATCATGCCCCGAGACCCGGCGGAATGGCCGCCGGTCCCCCGGAGAGGGAGTGGATCCGGCGTTTCCTGGAGGACCTGAACGAAGCCCTCCCCGGGCTGGAGCTTGGCGAGCCGGACGTGACGCGCGTCTTCTGGGGGCTGTTGCCGGCCACCGAGGCGGGCACGTGCAGGCTCGCCCTCAGGGAGGAGATCCGGGACCATGGGGGCGCCGGAGGCCCGGCTGGACTCTTCAGCGTCTCGGGGGTCAAGTTCACGACGGCGCGGAGGGTGGCGGAACGGGCCCTGGAGCGGATCTACGGCTCGTCGCGGCCGGCGGAACCGTCCGTTCGCCCGCCCTCGCCGGCTCTCCTCTGGCGGGAGTTCGAGAACGTCCTCGGGTCCGACCCGGAGGCCGCCCGGCTGATCGTGGATCGCCTCGTCGAAGAGGAAGCCGTGATGGGCCTCGACGACCTTCTTCTCCGCCGCACGGACTGGGGCCTCCATCCAGGGGCGCCGCCGGACATCCCGGCGCGGATCCGGGAGCTCAGACCGCAGATCCCGGATCGCGAGGTCGCGCCGGGGCTCGCGGGGAGTCCGACCGATGATTGAGCCCGTGACCGCGAAACGGCGCGGAGGAGGGAGCATGGATCCCGAGCTGGACCCGGTCGTCGAATCCGTCCGCGACTATTGGGACGCCCACACCCTCGGGCTGCAGTACGTGACCGACCCCCGCCTGGAGGTCGGTACGCGGGAGTTCTTCGATCACATCCGGCCCTGGATGAACCCGTTCAAGTTCCCCTGGATCATGGAGCGGATCGAGCGTGAGGCGGCCCTGCTCCGTGGCCGGCATCTCCTCGAGGTGGGTTGCGGAATGGGCTACGACAGCCTCGAGTTTCTGAAGCGCGGTGTCCGCGTGACCGCCACCGATCTCACCCCGAACGCCGTCGCCCTGGCGCGGCGCCATTTCGAGCTCGAGGGAGTGAGCGCCGAAGACGTCGTGACCGCGAATGCGCTGGCCCTGCCCTACGAGGAACGGACGTTCGACGGGGTGTGGGCGAACGGCGTTCTGCACGCGACGGGTGACACGGTGCGCGCCATCGCAGAAGTACGTCGCGTGCTGAAGCCTGGAGGACGGGCGATCATCTCCCACTTCTACCGAAGACCGTCCTGGATGTATCTGATGCACCGCTGGGGGCACGAGAACATCGAGTACAAGGAGGAGGATCCGCCGGTGAACGAGTTCTACACCGAGCCCGAGATCCTCGCCATGTTCGACGGCTTCGAGATCGTCGAGACGTCACGGGAGCACCACCGGGCGCTGCCTGTCCGCCGGAGCGGTGTCAAGGCCGCTCTCTACCGATCGGTCTTCCGGCCGGTCTACAACCTGGTCCCCGAGCCCATCGCTCTCCGATTCGCCTACAAGTTCTCCGTGGTCGCCGTCAGGACGTGAGCGGGCTCCCTGCGTCGGGGGAGCTGCCGCGCACGATCGCGATCGACGCCCATGCGCATCTCCGCGGCTGCTTCGAGCTGTCGTCCGCGCTGGATCACGCCGCCGCCAACCTGGGCCGCGGTCTGGCGGGCCCGGGCTCCCCTGCGGGGATGTCGTTCCTGGGAGTCCTCCTCCTGGCACAGGCGCGGGACTGCCATCCGTTCGAGGAGCTGGCGGAGCGGGTGTCCTCCCCATGGAGCGTGACCGGAACCGGCGAGGAAATTTCCCTCTACGCGCGGAACCAGAGCGGTGCGACGCTGCTCCTGGTTGCCGGGAGACAGGTCACGACCCTCGAGCAGCTCGAGGTCCTGTCTCTGGGGAGCACGGGGCGACTGGAAGAAGGCGCTTCCCTGGAGACCACGCTCGGGATGACCCGCGAAGGCGGAGGCCTGGCCGTTCTGCCCTGGGGGTTCGGCAAGTGGTGGGGTCGGCGTGGGGAAATCGTGCGGCGGATCGTCGCCACGGCCCGGCCGGGCGAGTTCTTCCTGGGAGACAACGGGAATCGGCCGCAGGGTACTCCCCGTCCCGCGCTCTTCCGGGAGGCCGAGGCACGGGGGCTCGGGGTGCTCCCCGGGAGCGACCCGCTGCCGTTTCCGGCCCACCTGCGGAACCTTGGCCGCTACGGGTTCGTCCTCTCGGCGAACCTCGATCGCGAGGGCCCTGCGGAGAACCTGAAGCGGGTCATCCGCCGGGGCCCCGCCACGCCGGCCACGATCGGCGGACGGGAAGGCCCGCTGCGCTTCGTGCGGGATCAGATTCGATTGCGGGTGGGATGACCGCCGTGCGCGGCCCGCCGGCCGCTTCGGGCCTCACGTCAGTGGTCCGTCTGCGGGAGCACGGAGTCCCCGTAGAGGTGCCCCAGCCCGAAGGCGTCCACGACGCCGAGGATGTTCGCGATCTGGTCCTGCGACAGGTCCCTCCGCCAGCGTCCGACCGGATCCTCGCCGGTAATGACCGCACTCGACCTCAACGTCGTTCCGGAAGGGATGTCGATTCGCCGGAGGGCCCTTCCGAGCTTCGCTCCATCCGCCTCGAAGGACCCCTCGCTCAGGATCCGGACCATTCTCCGTACCTCGGGCTCCGGCTGCGTGCACAGCCTCTCGTAGAAGAAGATGTCCAGCTCGCCCGGGCCGAACTGGGCGAGCGGGACGAGGTTGCTGACACACCAGACGACCGCGTGCTTTTCCTCTTCCCTGCGCGCCCCCCGGATCAGGTCCAGTCGCTCCCGCAGGTGATCCTCGACCAGCTTCTCCTGGGCCAGGAAGGGAGCGATGTCGGAATCGGTCGCCCAGCGGGAGCGGATTCGCGACAGAACGACCGCGCACGGATGTCGTAGCAGGAACAATATCGGAAGGCCGGGGAAGCGCTCGCGAATCCACCTCAGAAAGAGGTTGGCCCGGATCTCCTTGATCACCCTGCACTTCGGGAGCAGGTGGCCAACCCCGCTGTCGATCCAGGGATGCCGGATGGAGCCCGAGAAAACGGTCTGACAGAAGGACAGAAGTCGATCGTCCGGCTCTTCAGGACGAGCGTAATGGAAGTAATGGAAATCGCGAAAGGCCTCGATGAAATCGCAGTGAAACGGCTCGAACATGACGCGGCACGGGAGCATGGCGGAGAGGACATCCGCCAACCACGTGGTACCGCTCCGTCCCGTCCCGGCGATGAGGATGCTCTTCCGGACGTCTCGATCGGTGTCCCGATAGAGTCGCCTGAAAAGGGGACGAACGATCCGTTTGCGAGCGCGCCTGTAAAGCCATCGACCCGCACCTCGCGTACGAGGGCTCGTGGTCGATGGGCCCGGGCGGCGCCACTCGGCCACGCGGATCAGCCGTGCGCCCGGAAGCGCGAACGTCCCAGCTCCCAGGCCCCCTGGAGGACGCCCCGCACGGCCGACACGTTGCCGCGCCGCACCTCGCGAAGGATCATCTGCCCGAGTGCCAACGGGCCTCCCAGCAGGACGAAGCCGAGCTGCTGCCAGGCCGAGGCGTGGCGGCGCAGGAGGCGCAGCCAGTGCTGCGCCTTGAGCCGGGCGTAGTCCTCGCTGTAGCCGGCGCCGAAGGTGTGGGTCACCTCGTGGTAGGCCACCGCGGTGGGGACGTAGAGAGCGCGCCAGCCGGCTTCCCGCACCCGCAGCGAGAAGTCGAGGTCCTCCGGTCCGAACGGATCGAAGGTCGCATCGAAGCCGCCGAGGTCGCGGAAGACGTCCGCGCGGACCATCATCGCCCCGCCGCACGGCAGGCAGGGCGCGGGGCGATCGTGCTGGCCACGGTCGATCTCCTTGTAGCCGACCGGGGTGGTCCGGCCGAGCCAGAACTGGACCCGGTGACCACCCCCGTCGTTGAGCCGCTTCGGGTCGTCCGTGTAGAGCAGCTTGGCCTGGGTCTGGGCGAGACGGGCGTCGTGGTCGAAAGGGGCCAGCAACTCGCGGATGAATCCTGGCCACGGCGTGATGTCGTTGTCGAGAAAGAGAAGGTGGGATGGAGCCAGCCGTTCCATCGCCAGCGCCGCCGCGGCGTTCCGCCCCGATGCGACCCCGAGGTTCACCGGGTGGGAATGTACGAGGACCCCGGGGAACGCCTCCCGCACCCGCTCGGCCGTGCCATCCCCGGAGCCGTTATCCCACAGAACGAGATCGAACGGCGCGCCCTCCTGGGCCCCAACGTCAGCCATGCAGCGGAGGCTTCGCTCGCACTGATTGAACGTCAGCACGATGACGGCCACGAGCTGGCTGTTGAGGTCGCCGGGCACGACTACCGGGCCTTCGGTCTTCCCAGCAGCGTCCGTAGCACGAGCCGTCTTCCGATCCGCATGATTCGGGCGGACGCCGGGTGCCGCAGCTTCCAATGCTCCCTGGAAAGCGCGCTCCGGACGGCGTGATCATCCATCCCGTGCGCGAGCATGTAGCTATCGAGCCAGTTCAGATAGGTGTTTCGGTTCTCGCGCTGATAGACAGCTGATTGCGGCCCGCTCACCGACCCTGCGTGCTGTCGGTAAAGAGTCCAGCAGCGATCCGAGACGAGGACCGGGAAATGCAGGCCCATCTTGGCGAAGAAGAACTGGTCTTCGTTGGGTCGCGGAGCCGATTCCACGAAACCGCCCACCTGTTCGACCGCCGCCCGCCGGGCAGTGACGGCGGAGGGGCAGGGGACAGCGGCCTTGCCGCCCAGCAGGAGCGGAACGAGTCGGGGGGGATCGACGACGGTGCCGGAAGGGATCCCGAGGTAGGGGACATAATCCAGGTCACGGCTGGCCGGGTCTCCGCTCCAGCTGTGCCAGTAGAGCGTGTTGCCGTAAAGCATCCCCGCCTCCGGATGGGCGGTCAGCAGACCCACCTGCTCCTCCAGAACATGCGGGAGCCAGATATCGTCGGCGTCCAGGAACGCAAGGTATTCGCCCCTGGCGTGCTCGATGGCGAGGTTTCGCGAGGCGCTCTGACCCCGGTTCCGGTGGCCGGGGTGCTCCAGATAGATCACCTTCGCATCGTGGATCGACGCGTAGGACCTGGCCACCGAAGAGCTGCCCTCGGCCGAGCCGTCGTCGACCAGCAGGAGCCGCCAGTCGCGGAAGGTCTGCGAGAGTACGCTCTCGATCGCTTCGCGCATGAATTCCGGACGGGTGTCGTAGAAGGGCATGATCACGGACACCCGCTCGACGTGACGATGACGTCCCTGTGTCATCACGCGTCCTCCGCACGAGACCGGCCCAGCCATCGTCCGAGCCACCGCGAGAACCGGGCGCCGTCCCAATCCGGGACCCAGAAGCGGGGCAGGTCGAAGGGGTCGCTGCCACGCCGAACCATGTCGTTGCGCGAAGTGCAGGCGCATTCGTAGCCGCTCTCGCGAACGAACCTCGCGGTCTCCGCGGACGACCGGCCGTGGGGGTACGAGAACGAAAGGACCGGCCGACCGAGCAGCCCCTCCAGGTCGGCCTTGCTGCGCTCGATCTCGGCGCGTTGCCGGTCGTCCTGGAGGTCCGGAAGGACAGGGTGGGTGCTGGTGTGCGATCCCACCTCGACGAGATCCCTCCGTGCCAGCCGGGCGACCTCGCCAGGGCTCAGCGACCGGGAGGACGGTGGCTCAGCGGCGTCGGCCCCGGCCCAGGCGAGGAGAGTGTTCAGCGCGGCCCGCCGGTGCTCGTCGGGAAGGGGCAGGAGCCGGCGGTGGAGCGCGAAGAGGAGCTCGCGGCGCCTTCCTGTGTCGTGATCGTCACCCCGCGAATCCCACTCGAAGGTGTCCGGTTCGAGCGACAGCCGAAGCCGAGCCGGAAGGGGTCGCCGGGGCGCGAGGATCCGGGCCAGGGTCTCCCACCAGTACTCCCGCCCAAGGAGTCCGGCGATCACGAACACGGTCGCCGGGACCCGATGTCTCTCGAGGAGCGGAACGGCGTCGGTGAGGACGTCGGCGTAGCCGTCATCGAAGGTGATCGCAACCGCGTCGTCGAGCGGCTCATCGTTCGTGAGGGCGCGTCGCAGCTCGCCAAGGCCCACGGGCCGCGCGTGGCGGCGGATCGCGTCCAGCTGCTCATCGAACCGTTCGGGCGCCACGCAGAGCGAATAGGGGTCGGAGGTCGGACTCGCGATCCGGTGATAACCCAGGACCAGCGCGCGCTCTCCGGACCGGCTCCTGAGCCAACGCGACACCTGGACGACGCTCTTTCGACCGGGCAGCCTCATCCGCCTCCGGACTTGCGTGCCCTCACCCCGATCAGGACCTGGTAGTCGGGATCGTGGAATTCCAGCTCGTCCGGCTCAAGCTCCCGGTCCGCGAGACCGTGAAGGAAGGCGATGGCCGAGAGAACGCTTCCATGGGCCTCGACGCTGACATCCTGCGGCTCGAAGTATTCCTGGAACAATCTCCTCGCGGACGAGGTGGTGAAGTTCCAATAGTAACTCCAGCGATCCATGTCCTCACGGTTCACCTTGCTGATCCCGGGGATGGTTGCCAGGATCACCCCACCGGGCTTCAGGATGCGGTGCAGCGTGCCGATCGCGGCCTTGAGGTCGTAGATGTACTGGAGCGTCTGGGTCACGATCACGCAATCGAACGTCTCCGAGGGGATGCCGTCGCCGAGAGAGAGGTCAGCAACGATCGTCACGTTGGGCTGTCCCTCGGCTACGTGCAGGACGTCGCTGTGGATTACCCGGTCACCACCGAACATCCGCGTGTAGCGATTTCCCGCGACTTCCAGGACCCGGCCGCGGACATCTCCGGCGTTCGACGCCAGGAACCGCTCGATGTAATGGCGGTCCACCGGTCGACCACGATCGAATCCCCATTCTCGGCTGATGGGCTTGACTCGGCGGAGGCTGCCGAAGCGGACTCGCCCCACCGGCGGCCACCGCCTGAGACGTGTCACCCATCGCCGGAAGGATCGCGGAAGAAGACGTCGCGCCGGGGAGATCGAATCGCTCAAGTCCGCACCTCAGCATTCAACCCCAGAAGGGGTGCGATCGGTGGGTAGGCGCGGGCTATGTCCGCGGCAAACCCCAGACCGAGACGCCGATCCAGCGACCACATCACGAGCGCCGTGACCGGGAGGGCGAGCGTGACCGAGAGCACCAGGCCGAGAGTTCCGGGCAGCAACGACTCGACGCTGGCGGCCATGGCGATTCCCAGCGTGGAGGCCGTCAGGATGGCGAACAGGGAGGCCGCCATCCCCGAGAGGGGCCGGATCAGAACCTGCCGGAGGAAGATGTAGGCGAAGATTTGATCGATTCCCACCGCGAAGATCCAGGCCAGGGCGGCCCCGACGACCCCATAGGGACCGGCCAACCCCCATACGAAGAGGATCAGGAGGGACGACAGGACGAACTGCAACCACGCCTGCTTTTGCGGATGACCGGTCCCCTTGAGCACCGGAATCACCGCCTCCCCGAGAAGACCCACGACGTTCGTGCAGGCGAGGATGGCGATCAACAGCTCGGTCCCTTCCCATCTCGGGCCAAGGACGTTCTGGAGCGAGTCGGCGAGCACGGCCAGTAGGAGCGAGGCCGGGATCAGGATGACGGCCATTCCCCGGAGCATGGATCGGAACGCCCGGACAGCGCCCGTAAGGTTTGTCTGAAGTCTCGCGTAAAGGGGGAACGCGATCGCTCCGGCCACCTGACCCGATACCTCGGCCGGAAGGAAAGCCAGCCTTGTCGCAAGAAAGTACAGGCCCAGGTCATCGACGCCGAGGCGCCGCGAGATCACCATCTGGAGAACGAGGTTGCCGGTCACCACGAACAGCGCGCTGAGGAAGATCCAGCGGCCGTAGCTGAACAGAGGTCGAGCCGCCTGGAAGTCGAAGGAAAATCTCGGGCGGTGGGGAGCGACGAAGTAGGAGCCCGCCAGATTGAGGGCCGAGCCCGCCAGCGGACCGGCGACCAGCGCCCACATCCCGAGCGGCTTCACGAGGGCGATCGAGACGACCGTGTTGACGATCGCCTCTCCCAGGCCGAGGATGGCGAGCGCCCGGAACCGGAGATCGCGGACGAGACCGGTCAGCCGGATGCTCGCCGCGGCGTTCAGGACGGGCTGGAGCGCCAGGAGCCGGATCAGGCCCGTCGCCCGAGGCGCGTCAAAGAGCTGGGCGATCAGGGGCGCACCCAGCAGGACCACTCCTGCCACCGCCAGCGTCCGAACCATGTTGACCGTCCATCCGGCATCCAGATGACGGGTGTCGGTCTCGGGTCGCTGGACGAGGGCCTGGAACATGCCGAAGTCGGTAAGGCGGATCAGGAAGCCGATCGCGACTGCGGAGACGGCGAACAGCCCGAAGTCGCCGGGCGCGAGCAGCCTGCCGAGGATCAGGATCCGGACGAGAAAGACCAGCTTGGCCCCGCCCAGCTGGATCGACTTCCAGACCAGCGCGGAGCCTGCCTGTTGTGGCAGTCGGCCCCCGCTCACGACGGTCGTCCGCTGCGCCACCCGGCCACGAGACCGGGGACGAGTCCCAGCACGTTCGCGCGGCCGTTGAGCGCTCGTTCTGCGTCCCCGGTGATCACCCCCGAGGCCCACCGCCGGGACGCCCGCAGGAGCTGGACCCCGATCCTCAGCGCGATGAACCAGTCGCCGCGCCGCAGGTACTTGCCGTAGAAGCCGGCACGGCTGCGCGCGTAGGACCGATAGGTGGCCGCGCGCTGGCCGGCATCGCGCCATCCGAGATGGCTCACCAGGACGTCGGGTGCATAGGCGATGGGGACGCCGCGGCGCAGCGCTCGGTACGAGTACTCGCAGTCCTCGGCGGTGGCCAGGCACGGATCCTCGTCGAGCGGACCGATCCCCTCGAGGACCGTCATCGCAGCACCCATGTTGCCGCCCGAGAGGGAATCGTGCCTGAGCCGGGGTCGGTGATAGGTGGCCGGGAGGCGCGAGGTCACGACGGCTACGACCTCCTCTTCGCCCATCGGCTCAACTCTGCCCGTCACGATCGTTCCGGGAGACCGCCGCAGGTGATCCGCCAGGCGGGGGAGCCAGTCGGGGGCGGCGAAGCAGTCGTCGTCGGTGATGGCGACGAACCGCGTCCGGACGTGCTCCAGCCCCCGGTTAACCGCGGCCGCCCGCCCCCGGCGGGGGGCGCGGTGATGGTCGACCGGCAGTCCAGCCCGGGCGGCCTCGGCCACCCACTCGGCGGTCTCTGGATTGTTGCCCTGATCGACCAGGATGACCCGCGCGGGCCTGGCCTCCCCGTCGGCGATCCGCCGGAGGCACTCGCTGAGCGTCTCGCGGCCGAGGGTCGGGATCACCACCGAGATGTCTCCGAGGACGGGACGGACCATCGGGACGCCGCTCACGGGAGGTCGACGGGGGTGGGGAGACCCTCGCGAATCAGGGCCGCGTATCGATCGAGGACGACGTCGCGCGAGAATCTTCGGACGACGGTGCGGCGCGCCTCTGCGCCCAGTCGCGCGGCCAGCCCCGGATCGTCGAAGAGGCGGTGGATCGCCTCGCGCAACGGGACGAGCGTCCCGGGCTGGACGACCAGCGCGTCCCGCTCGTGCGTGACGATGTCCGGGATCCCGCCCGTCGCGGTCGTCACCGGTGGGAGCCCGCACGCCATGGCCTCGATGAGCGCGATCCCGAAAGCCTCCTCCTGGGTCGGAAAGACGAAGAGGTCGGCGGCCTGCAACCACGGCTCGACCCGCTCCACGAAGCCGGTGAAGACGACGCTCTCCTCGATGCCGGTCTCCTTTGCATAGCGCCTCAGCTCCGCCTCGCAGTCGTGAAGATCCGCTCCGCCGGCGCCCACCAGCAACAGCCGGGCCGACGGGTGACGCGAAAGGATCTCGCGCCAGGCCTGCAGCAGGATCGGGAGTCCTTTGTAGCTGACCAGCCGCCCGCTGTACGCCGCCACGGGCGCGTCCAGCGGAAGCCCGAGACGAATCCTGAGAGCGTGCTTCTCGGCATCCTCGACCGGATGGAAGCGCTCGGTGTCGACACCGTTCGGGATCGTGACGATCCTGCCGGGAGGGACCCCGCCGTTCTGCAGTTCCCGCTCGATCGCGGAGGAGAGCGCCACGAAGGCGTCGGCCCGCCTGAGGACCGCGTTTCGTCCTTTCAGGAGGAGGCGGACAACGGGGAAGGATGGGGAGAGACCCCAGCGCGCGAGCCCGGGCCCGAAGAACGCTCCCGACATTTCGCCGTTGCTCTCCGCCTTGAGAACGCACGTTTGGCGGCGCGCCTTCGCGGTCAGGACCGCGGGGAAGCCCAGCATCCGGAAGCCGGCCACCAGCAGGACGTCGCACGAGTCACGCATCGTGAGCAGGGCCGGCGGCACGGTGAGGAGTAGCCCCCACTTGCCGAGGCGTCCCCCGCCCACCGGACCCAGGCGCCGGACCGGAACGCCTCCGACCGTCTCCCGGCGTGCGAGATCGCGCCGGGAACGACGGGTCAGAACGGTCACTCGAATGCCTCTCTCCACCAATCCCTCGGCCAGCAGACGACCCTGGGACTCGCCTCCACCGACCTCCGGATGGTAGGTCTCCAGCAGGAGGCAGAGCCGTACCGGCCGGTCGCTTCGATGCGCCCCCCGCGCGCCGGTCAGCCCGGACCCCATCGCTTCCTCATCTGCCTCCAGCCGAGTCGCAGCACGGGAAGCCACGACGGGTCGCGGTACAGCCGTCCCGGACGGCCGGTCTGGGGACGGGGGGACGCGGTCCCTCGCTTGATCTGCAAGATCGCGTCCAGATAGAGCGTCACGCCGAGGTCTTGCACCTCGCGCCAGACCCGGAGGTATGACTTGTCGCCGATCGCCACCGCGCCCTCGGCCATGATGTCGCCGGTGTCGAGCCCCGCCCCGATCCGTTGGACGGCCACGCCGGCCGTCGGACGCCCCTCGTCCATCTCCCAGAAGGTCGTCTTCCTCCCGCGGTATTCCGGCAACCGTCCATGATGGATGCTGAGCGTGCCGAAGCGGGGGATCTCGAACAGCTCGGGCCTGAGGATCGGTCCGCCGTAGATGACGCCCAGATCGGGGTCGAGCCGTCTCACGCGCTCCAGGACCGTGGGGGCGTGCACGTCGGGGACGAGCTCCGTCCGACGGTCGATCGCCGCCAGGCGCCGGCGCAGCCCCAGCTCGAGGCGCGGCTGGAGGACGAAACGGCCGACCGCACCTGCCGCCTGGCTCGCCAGGATGGGGGCGGCGAGGACACCCCGTCTCCGCCAGGCGTCCCGCAGCCGTTCGGCCAGGCCCTCGCCGGCCGACTGGCAGAGACATCCGACGAGCTCGATCTCGGGGTTCTGGTCCAGGAGGACGTAGAATCGCTGGGCCGCCCGGGGCTGGAAGCGTCCCCGGATCAGGACCACCCGGATCGGTCGCCCGAGATCACCCCTCCGGTCCGGCCCCGTCATGACCCGGGTTGCCGGAGGAGGCCCGCAAGCCGGTCCTTGCCCGCCTTGAGATGGGGCTCGAGCCAGTGGACCAAGCGGATGTACGCCACCGGTCCCGCGAACACCGCGGGGCCGGGCATGGACGGCGAATAAGGAAGAAACAGCTCGGCCTCACGGCACACCTGGTCGAGCAGGGCGGGGGTCAGGTTGGGTCGATGCTGAAAGTCGTAGGCTCGTGTCGTCTGGCTCCGGTAGCGCTCGAGGGCCCGTCGCTTGGCGCCGCTCCACCGCCCGATGTCGACACCCACGAGGAGGCCGGGCCGGATGTACGAGCGGATGTCGCCGCGCGGGAGGAGGCGCGACCCCGTGTAGACGAAGTACTCGATCAGCTCGGGACGATCGTCCCGGCCGGCCATCCAGGTCACCGCCGCCCGCTGGACGGCCAGATGATCCGGATGACGGTCGTAGCGGAAAGGCGCAAGGATCCGGGTCGGACCGATGGCGGTCAGGAGCGGGCCGAGGGCCTGATCGAGCTCGGCCGCATGCCCCCGGAGGCGGCCGTCCGGCAGGCCCAGGAAGTGCAGGTTCTCCGCGGGAACGCCAAGGGTGGCCAGCGCCTCTCCCGCCTCACGGGCGCGAGTTTCGGCCAGCCCGGCGGGCGGGCTCTTCCAAGGCGCGGCCGGGGCCGGCGACCGCGAGCCGTCGGTAGCCCACACGACGTGGACACGAGCCTTGGATGGGAGCGCGGCCAGCGTGCCGCCGCAGGCCAGGAGCTCATCGTCCATGTGCGGGGCCAGGACCGCGACGGTCCCGCGGAATCGCTCGGCGGGATCGACGAGCCGAGCATCGATCGCTTGCCCTGGAGGGACCATATATTCCGGCTGAACGTCGGGGACCACGCCTGGTTGGAGAGCCCAAAATGCTCCCTGACTCGCGCTCAGTCAACTCCGAAAGCCTTTGCCTACATTCAGCGCTGGGACGGGTGATGCGGATAGGGATGATGCTGCGGACCCTGGATGAGCAGGGGGGAATCGGGGTCTACAGCCGAAACCTGACCCGGGAGCTCCTCGAGCGCGACGACCGGAACGAGTACGTGCTCTTCTACCGGACCGCGACCCACCTGGGGCGCTTCGCCGCCCATCCTCGGGTCCGGGAGCGGCTCGTACGCGCCCCCCACAAGGCCCTGTGGGACCAGGTCGCCATCCCTTGGGCCGCGTGGCGCGAAGGGGTGGACGTGGTCTTCCACCCCAAGTTCACCGTACCCATCCTGGCCCCGGCCCGGACAGTGATGGTGCTCCACGGAGCCGACTGGTTCATCCCCGAGCAGGCGCGCTTCTACGGCCGCCTGGACGTGGCCTACATCCGGCTCGTGATGCCCCTCTACTGCCGTCGCGCCGCGGTCGTTCTCTCGGTTTCCCGGCTCACCACCGAGAACATCAACCGCGCGCTGGACCTGCCGCCCGGGAAGGTCCGCACGGTCTACTTCGCTCCGGCGCCCAACTTCCGGAAGGTCGAGGACCCCGGGGTGCTGAGCGAGGTCAGGAGCCGATACGGGCTTCCGGACCGGTTCGTCTTCACGCTCTCCAAGCCGGCCGGGACCGAGCGCAAGAACCTGGGCGGCGTGCTGGCGGCCTACCGGCTCTACCATGGCCGGACGCCGCATCGGCTGGTGGTGGGCGGGAAGGACCCCGAGCGGATGCGGGAGGAGTACGCGATCCCGGAGGACGGGTACGGCGCCGATGTCGTGTTCCCGGGCTGGATGGACCAGGCGGATCTGCCGGCGGTCTACAGCCTCGCCGATCTGTTCCTGTACCCTTCCCGGCTGGAGGCTTTCCCGATCCCGATCACCGAGGCGATGGCCTGCGGGACCCCGATCGTCACCTCGGACGCGAACGGCCTGGAGGAGATCGCGGGTGACGCGGCCCTGCGGGTCGATCCGGAGGACCCCGAGGCCGTCGCGGGCGCGATGCATCGGGTTCTCACCGATCCCGCCTTGGCCGCCGATCTGTCGGTTCGGGGGCTCGAGCGCTCGAAGCGGTTCAGCTGGGAGCGCTGCGCGCGGGAGACGCTGGAGGTCCTGGAGGGCCTCGATGGATAGCGGCGCGAGGGTAGCCGGGTCGAAGCTTGTCGCCGTGATCCCGGCCTACAACGAGGCCGGTCACATCGGAGCGGTGGTTCACGCCGTGAGACAGTTCGCGGACGACGTGGTCGTGGTCGACGACGGATCCAGCGACGCGACCGGTGCGGAGGCCCGCGCGGCGGGCGCCCGCGTGTACCGTCATCTGGTCAACCGGGGTCTCGGAGGCGGACTCGCCACCGGCCTGCGGGCGGCCCTGCGGGCAGGCGCCGAGATCATCGTCACGCTGGACGGCGACGGGCAGCACGTCCCCTCGGAAGTCCTTGATGTCGCAGGCCCTATCCGTAAGGGAGCGGCGGACTTCGTGATCGGGTCGCGCATGCTCGATCCGCAGGGTATGCCGCTCTCCAGGCGTGTCGCCAACCGGCTCGCCAACCTGTGCACCTGGATCCTGTTCGGTGTCCACGTCAGCGACACCCAATCGGGGTTCCGCGCTTTCAGCCGCCGGGTGGCGGAATCGATCGACCTCCGGACGAGCCGCATGGAGGTGTCCTCGGAGATCGTCGCCGAAGTCGCCCGCCACGGCTTCCGTATCGTGGAAGTCCCCATCACCGTCATCTATACCGACTACTCGCTCTCCAAGGGCCAGAGCCTGGGGGTCGGCCTTCAAACCCTGGTCAAGCTGATTCTGCGGAGGTCCCGATGAGCCCCATCCAGATCATCCTGACCGCCATCTTCGGGATCCTCATCCTGCGGGTGCTCGTGGTGACGAGAAGAGGCCGGATTCGCTGGCCGCGAGGCGTGGTGTGGGTCCTCGTCTGGGCGACCGGTCTGCTGGCCGTGTGGTTCCCGGAGTCGACGACCCGGGTGGCACGGTTGATCGGAGTGGGCCGCGGATCGGATGCAGTCCTGTACCTCTCGATAGCTCTACTGAGCTACCTGGTCTACCGCCTCTACGTCCTGCTGGACCGGCAGGAGCAGGCGCTGACGCGCCTGGTCACGGAGCTTTCGCTGCGACATGAGGCGGAGGCTGACGAGGCGGAGTCGGGCTCCTGAGGTTCGGGGATTCCCGGATCGTGGATTCCGCGGCCGCAGATGTCGTGGCCGCAGCGCCCCGCGCACGCCTCGCGCAGATCGTGTTCCGAATTCTCGCCGTTGGAATGGGAGCCGCCCACGCCGCCGCCGCGGGCCTGCGTCAATCGATGAGCGAGGACGGGATCTCTTACCTCGACATGGGCGATGCGTACCTGCGCGGAGACTGGACGATGGCGATCAACGCCGTGTGGAGCCCCCTCTACGCGTGGATCCTGGGTCTCGCGCTGTGGCTCGCCAACCCGTCGCCACGCTGGGAGTTCCCGCTGGTCCATCTGGTCAACTTCGGGATTTACCTGCTGGCCCTGGTCGGGTTCGAGTTCTTCTGGCGGCGGGTGGGCGAGGCCGCGCGGGTGGACGCCGAGGGGAGGGAGGTCGGTTTCCCGGAATGGGCGTGGGTCGCCATCGGCTATTCGCTCTTCCTCTGGTCGTCGCTCTGTCTGATCAAGATCTGGGCCGCTACCCCGGACATGCTGGTCGCGGCGCTCGTCTATTTCGCGGGAGGACTCCTGGTCCGTATCGGCGCGACTCGGGCGCGACGGACGGTGCACGCCGCGTACGGACTGGTGCTCGGGCTGGCGTATCTGGCCAAGGCGGTGATGTTCCCGCTCGGGTTTGCGTTCCTGGCAGCCGGGGCGGTGGTCGGGAAGGATCGGCGGCGAGCCTTCCGCGGCACGGCACTGAGTGTCGGGATGTTCCTGGCGGTATCGCTGCCCTTGGTCCTGGCCCTCTCGGCCTCGAAGCAACGGCCGACGTTCGGCGACGCCGGGCGCCTCACCTACCTGCGTTACGTGAACGGGGTTCCGTATCCACTCTGGCCGGCCGGGTTCCAATCCAAGACAGGGCGGCCGGAGCACCCGGCCCGGCTGGTCTTCGAAGATCCTCCGGTCTACGAGTTCGGCGCGCCTGTTGGCGGCACCTACCCGCTGTCGTACGATCCGTCCTACTGGTACGAGGGCCTGACCCCGCGCTTCGAACCGCGGGAGCAGGCGAGGGTCCTTCTGGCCAGCGCCCAGGGATATTTCGAGCTCTTCATCCGTCAGCAAGGCGGCTTCCTCGCGACCGTCGCGATCCTCTTGCTGGTCGGCGGGACGCTACGAGTTCGGCCGCGCTTCGACGGCCGGTGGGCCCTCACCGCCGTGGCGCTCGTGGCGTTCGCCTTGTATGGCCTCGTCTATGTCGAGGGGCGATACGTGGCGCCGTTCGTGGTGCTCTTCTGGGCCGGGATCCTCTCCCATTTGCGACTTCCGGAGGGCGAGGAGTCGCGTAAACTCTTGCGCGTCTCGGGCGCCGTGCTCGTCGTCTTCATGCTCGTCCCCATCGCCCAGTTCGAGGCGGAGTTCGGCAGCGCCTTCCTCGATCTCGAACTGCCGGAGATGATCTCCACACCGGCGACTCCGCAGCCCTGGCCAGCGCGGCCGCCGCTTGAACGGGCGGGCTCCGCGCCGGAGATCGCCGAAGGCCTGCAGGAGCTCGGGGTCCGTCCCGGAGATGCGATAGGCTTCGTGGGGCACGCATTCGGGGCCTATTTCGCCCGGCTGGCCGGGGTGAAGATCGTGGCTCAGCTCCAGAGCCCGGATGCGTCCCGGTTCTGGGACGCGCGGGGCTCGGCACGCCTGGCGGTCCTCGAGGCGTTCGCGGAAGCGGGAGCCGAAGCGGTCATCGCGGAGCGGGTTCCGCCGGAGGGTCCCGGGAAGGGTTGGAGACGGATCGGGCGCACGAGCCACTGGATTTACTTCCTGACCCCGCCCCCAGGGCTGCCGCGATGAAGTCCCGCAGGCCGTGGTCGAGCACGGCTTCGGCGACCCGCCGGTGTCCAGCCGCGTTCCAGTGGAAGTCGTGCGGGATGTAGTACTCCCGGATGGTCTCCTCCGGGTCCCGCTCGGTTATGAACGCCGGAAACAGATCGAAGAAGGGAACTCCGCGTCGCCTCGACCATGCGCGCCAGAATGTCACCTGAGGGGAGTCGACCATCCGCCGGAAGATGTGGTCCGGCCAGGGGTAGACCGCAACGGCCATCGGCAGCTCATGACGCCGGGTCAGCGTGAGCAGGCTGTCCATGTTCGCGGCCGCCCGGCGTAGTCCCCGCTCTCCGTACTCGCGGTAGGCATCCGGGTCGTAATCCCAGGCCACCTCCGAGGCGTCCAGAGCCAGCCGGGCACGACGGCCTTTTTCGCCGAGGTGCTCCTGAAGGATGAGGCGAAGCTTGGCCGCCGCTTTCATGATCAGCGAGTACTGCTGGAGGACGTGCTTGAACTCCTCGAATGGTGGCCTGCGGGTGGCCGTGGCGCCCCTTCTCGCTTGCTCGACCATGACTCGAGTCGCGCCGGAGTCTTCGAGCCAGGACTCGTCCAGGACGTCCGAGCCATCGATGAAGACGACCAGCATGTCGATGTCCAACCCCAACTCCTCGATCAGGTATCGAGTCTTCCGGTAATAGATGGTGGGGGAGTAGGACACGACCCCCGCGTTCAGGATCTCGACGCCCTGCGAACGGAGCTCCCGCGTGAGAATCCCGGCGAATGTCTCCGGAAAGGCGACCCCGACGCCCTCGGTGAACGAGTCTCCCATCAGGAGAAGGCGAACCCCTTCCGAACAGAGAGGCACGCTCCGCACGCGCTCGTCCAGGAACCCGAGATCGTTGGTCCGAAACGGATAGCTGCGTCCCCCCCAGCGGGACCAGCTGTCCACGTTCTTCTGCAGGTCGTGGTGGTACACGGGAGAAAGGGTGCGAACTCGCTGCGGTGTGGGCTCCAGGAGAGGGAGGAGGCGGTCGTAAGCCTGGGCAGCCGCAAGGTCGAGGATTACCAGCACCGCCGCGAACAAGGCCAGGTTCTTCGTCCGCTCGCTCATTTCGCAGCTTCGCCCGGCGGTTGAACCTCATCGAGGACGAAGTGGTCGGTGGTTCCGATCCTCCTCCAACTCCCGTGATGTGCACCGGCCGGGACATCCTTGGCCACGACGGCCCTGGAACCGGCCGCGAAGAGGGCATCGACCACCATCATTTGGGACTCGGCGTCGGCCCAGAACTCCGGGCCGGGGTCGAAGTAGCCCTCGGCAACGATCTGCACCCTGGCCAGACGGGCCCAGAACGCGTCGTGCATCGCCGCTCCGATATAGGCCACCGGATCCCCGGCTTGGACGCCCATCCGGTGCAGCCCTTCGGCGACGTCGGCGGGACGGTCATGCTGTTCACGAGGGAAGCTCCTCATGTCCTTCGCGGTGTTGGTAGCGATGTCGACGAGGAGTACCAGGACAATTCCTCCGGCGGCTACCGACGCCAGCCGCCGCGCCTGCAGTGTCCCTGGCAGGCGCACCGCGGCGAGGACGGCCGCCCAAGTCAGCACGATGAAGGATGCGACGTGCCGACCTTCCACGTAGACGAGCGAGTACATGGCGATGGCAGCTAACGCGGGCACGAGGAGAATCCACCAGGAAGCGAGGTCACGCAGCCGGCCGACTCGCCCATGTCTCATCCCGTACAGGACCAGCACCATCGCTATGGCCCCGCCCAGCTTGCGTAGAAACCATTCGTTGTACTCTCTCACGACTCGCGAGAGGGCCTTGAGCTGACCCTTCGCGTCGAAGCGCGGTCGGAGCCCCTCCTGCCAGTAGGCGGGGTCGTACCAGGGTGAGTACGTACCCTCGACTGGGCTCCCGAACTCGTATACGGGTGGGGAGTCCATGAGCTGGCGGGTTGGGTGTCGCGGCTGCCCGCTGCCCGGAGGTTCGCCACGCCAGTGCACCGAAGGAACACCGTTGACATACCAGGCATAAGCCAGCCTGGCGGTCGCTCCCAAGGTCGGTCGGCCCGCGTGAACTGACAGCCCGATCAGCAGGGGAGCTACCAAAAACGCGAAGATGCCAGAGGCAGCGAGCGTTCCGCGCCAGTCCCTGGTCGAAACCAGGCACATGCCCAGGAACACGACCGCGACGGGAAGGAGCGCCAACCGGGCCAGACAGACCAGTCCCAGCGCCAATCCGAACACAAGGAAATGGGAGCGACCATTCGAATCTTCCTGCAGGCGGAGCAGGGACCCGGCGAGCACGTACATCAGCGCTGAGGCCAGCATGTCGGGCTTCAGGGCTTGAACGCTCACGAGCGTCAGCGACGACCAGGCGAAGAGCGCAAAGCCCAGCACGATCCAGGCGATCCGGGGGAACGTTACGCCGTTCGCCGCGGACGAACGTGGAACGACGAGTCTGCGCCGCAAGAGCTCCCGCCAGAAGAAGAGGAAGCAGGCGAGGCAGAAGAGAAAGATTCCGAAGTTGACCGCCTGCATCAGCGGGAGCTCCCAGCGCGCGGGAGGCTGCATCACGTGCAGGGCGAAGCCCAGGACCAGGCCATAGAGGGGGCTCCAGTGTTGGTTGATGGCCGCCCCCCAGTCACCCCTGAGGTAGGCTTCACCCAATTCCATGTACGAGAGGCCATCCGGGTCGGTGTGGGGCCGTAGGGCGCCAGAGAGCGCCTGCAGGAGTCCGAGCGCGATACAGAGGCCGATGCACGACGCGGTCACGGCCCGCGTTCCCGCGCGCCCACCGAACCGCCGCGCTTTGGCGACGCTTCCAGCCGGTCGGTGTAGCACTGGCCCGACTACACCCGGTCGCGCGTCGAGTGGCGCGCGATCCGACCGCGCGCGCCTTGATGGCGCAAATCGTCGTTGCTCGTTGCGAGGAACGGCCCCATCGCCAGGCAGTCCAGCTTCGCCTCCATGAATCCCCGCACGGCGTCCTCGGGGGAGCATACGATCGGCTCCTCGTGCATGTTGAAGCTCGTGTTCACGATGGAGTTCAGTCCGGTCAGCCGCTCGTAGTGCTCGAGGATCCGGCGGTAGGAGGAATTGGTCTGACGATCCAACAGCTGCGGCCGGGCCGTCCCGTCGACGTGGACCACGGCCGGCATCTCGCGGCGCATCCACTCGGTGCAGTCGAAGGTGATGGTCATGAAACGGG
Source organism: Gemmatimonadota bacterium (assembly GCA_035281565.1). Taxonomy (GTDB): domain Bacteria; phylum Gemmatimonadota; class Gemmatimonadetes; order JACCXV01; family JAHWKZ01; genus DASRVA01. The sequence continues at coordinate 15,467 of DATEDS010000209.1, read as the reverse complement.
CGGTGTACTCGGCTCCTTCCAGGTGACGGTAGCAGCGCCCGGCGCTGTCTGCGAGCGTGACGGGCGCGAACGGCATGAACTCGGTGCGATGGAGCCGCTTGTTGAGCCAATCGTTCACGCTCGCGTCGGTCGCCTGATAGAGGATGCTCCGGTTTCCGAGCGCCCGCGGCCCGTACTCCATGGCTCCGTCGTAGCGCGCCACGATCGAGCCACCGGCCAGGAGCTCGGCGACACGGGCCTCGAGGTTCTCCGGACGCACGGCCGGGAGACCCTCGCGGCGAAGGGCGGTCAGCATCTCGGATTCCCCCCAGCTCGGGCCGAGATAGACGTGTTCCAGCCGCGTGGCTTCGAACGGATGGGAGCGGGCCTCGGGTCGTCGGGCGTAGCTGCCAAAGGCGGCACCGACCCCGAGCCCGGCATCCGTCATGGCGGGATGGATGGTTACGCTCTCGACGTCCGGCAACTCGTGAACCCGCTGGTTCACCTTCACGTTGGCGAACACGCCGCCCGAGAGGATCACGTGGGGCACCCCCGTGCGCCGCACCCAGCGTGACACATAGGCCGTGACCGCATCTTCGAGAAGTTCCTGAATCGAGGCTGCGAGATCCTCCGGCCGATAGCGGGACGGCAGCGCGGCCCGGAGCTGGTCGATGGCGGGCCACAGCATTCGACCGCCCCGGTTCACGAATCTTCCCGTCCTGGTGTCGAAGTCGATGAACCGCTGGAGGAGCGCCCGATGCCGGGGCTCTCCGTGGGCGGCCAGACCGGTGATCTTCCCCTCGTGGAGCTGGGCCTTGTAACCCAGGATCTTCGTGACGTAGGCGTAGTAGTTGCCGATGGAGTGGAAGGTGGTCGTGGCGTCGAGCCGCTGGATGCGCCCTCCACGAGCCAGGTAGACCTTGGAGCAGAACCCGTCCCCGCCACCATCGAGGGTGAACACCGTCGCTTCCGGGTGGCCGGCAGTGAAGTAGGCTCCAAACGCGTGAGCGTCGTGGTGGTCGATGGTTTCGAGAGGAGCGGTGATTCCGAGCCGCTCCTGCAGAGCCCTGCGGATACGCGACCGATTCGGAAGAGTGACTGCGATTCTGGCCATCTGCGCGGTGTTCCAGAGGGTATCGCTCTTACCCATGAGGAACATCAGCCGCTGGATGGGACCCGGGACCTGGGGGGACAACGTGACCGCTTCGGCGATGTGCCGCCCGGTGCCTGGACGCTCGGACAGCCAGCCGTCGAACTCGCGCGGCTCGGGAATCAGAAACGTACGACGGGCGGCATGAGCGACGACGTCCACTTCGCCAGGCCCGATGCCTCCGAGGTCGAGCACCGCGCGAATCGATTGCCAGGGGAACCCCTGAGAGGACTTGAGCCGGTTCAGCCGCTCTTCATGGACGGCCGCCGCGATCCGGCCATCCGTGACGAGGGCGGCACCGCCCAGCGTTCCACCCGTGATTCCGAGAATGTTCATCGCTCAACTCCGAACCATGACGCTAGTGGAATGGACATGCCGGGGCACCCGGATTCGCCAGCGACATAGGCGAAACATCCGGGATCAGGTATCTTCATAACCTCGCGTGGAAGCATCCCCCGAGGACCTCCATGGCCTCTGGATGACGGAGGCGCTGGCTCTCGCCCGGGAGGCGGCGACCCACGGGGATGTCCCCGTCGGGGCCATGGTCGTGATGGACGGCGAGATCGTGGGGCGCGGGGCGAATCGCACCGAGGCCTGGCAGGATCCCACCGCCCACGCCGAGCTCCTGGCGCTGCGAGAGGCAGCGGCGAGGCTCGGTTCGTGGCGTCTCACCGGGGCTACCCTCTACGTGACCCTGGAGCCCTGTGCGATGTGCGCGGGGGCGTGCGTCCTGGCCCGGATCGAGCGACTGGTCTACGGCGCCGACGATCCCAAGGCCGGCATGTGCGGGAGCCTGGAGAATCTCGTCCAGGACACGCGGCTCAATCACCGGGTGGAGGTCGTCCGGGGCGTCGCCGCCGTCGAAGCCGGGGACCTGCTCAGGGAGTTCTTTCACCAGCGCCGGCGGCGCGGCCCGAAGAGCCGGTAGGCGAGCAGGCAGCTCATGAGGACGGGCAGCGCATGGATCCAGCGCCCGGCCCCGAGCAGCAGGGCCAGGAGCCAAAGGATCAGCAGCACGACGAGGGTCGTCCAGAGCACGGCGCCCTAAGCTGATCCCGGGCGCCGCCCTCCGCAACGGGCGGTTGAACTCGGACGCGGTCGATGCGAGCTTCGTCCCGACGGACCGGAGGGGTGGCCGAGCGGTTGAAGGCGCCGGTCTCGAAAACCGGTATACGTGAATAGCGTATCGTGGGTTCGAATCCCACCCCCTCCGCCATTCGGTCGATGAAAACGGGTCAATACCTGCGTTGCGCTTCGTCGGCCCCGCTGCGGCGTACTTTGCAGTACGCCTCGCGAGGCCTCAGTCGCGCGCCTTGGTCTTGACCCGTTTTGATCGACCTCGTCCATTAACTTCAGCGCCAGAAGAGTTCGCCCGATCGCCCTGGATCGCGGGCCGCTGATCAGCCCGCGCTTGCCGCGCGTTGCCGCGGCGCGTGGTCCGGCGCCATCTTGATCCGGCAGTTCATCTTCCGTCGTCCTGATCGCCTTCGTCCCCCCAACAGGGAGAAGACCCCCCTGTCGTCGGGTCGTCCGCCCTCATGATCAGCCTGTCGTTCCCGCTGATCGCCGCCTCGACCGACGAGACCGAGCCGATCCGCTCGGAGATCTTCGGGGTCGAGCGGCTCGAGCAGCATGCCCGATCCCTGGCCGAGGCGCATGTCGCGCGTCGGGAAAGGCGGCGCGGGGCCCCGCTCCTTGCCCGGCTCGAAGACAACGCCCGTGTCCTGCGCGGCTGCTATCGCTCGCTCACGGAGGCCGTCCGCCGTGACGAGGCGATCCCGCCGGCCGCCGAATGGCTGATCGACAACTTCTTCCTGGTCGACGACCAGGTCCGGGTGATCCGCGAGAGCCTGCCGTCCGACTACTACCGTGAGCTCCCCAAGATCGCCGCCGGTCACCTCGCCGATGCGCCGCGAGTGTACGGCCTGACGTGGGCGTTCGTCGCCCACACCGACAGCCGGTTCGACCCGGACCTCATGGAGCGCTTCGTGCGCGCCTACCAGGAGGGGACGCCGTTGACGATGGGCGAGCTGTGGGCGGTGCCGATCGTTCTGCGGCTGGTCCTCGTCGAAAACCTGCGGCGGATCTCCGAGCAGGTGGTCCGGGCCCGGGACGCGCGGGCCGAGGCCAACTCCCTCGCCGACAAGCTCCTCGAGACCGGTCACGACCCGGAGGACATCCTGGAGGTCCTCGAGCCATACGGCGCAGAGCCGCTCGACCGCCCGTTCGCGGTGGCCCTCCTCCAGCGTCTTCGCGAGAGCGACCCGGCGGTCATGCCGGCCATGGGATGGCTCGAGGAGCGGCTCGCCGAGACCGGGGTCACCGCCGAGGAGACCGTGCGGGCGGAGCACATGAACCAGCTCGCCGCCCACGCCACCGTCGTCAACGTGTTCACCAGCCTGCGCCAGGTCGGCGCGTACGACTGGCGCGAGTTCTTCGAGAGCGTGAGCCTGGTCGAGCGGACGCTCCGCCGCGATCCGACCCGGATCTATCCGCAGATGGACTTTGCCACCCGCGACACGTACCGGCACGCGGTGGAGGAGCTGGCGCGAGGGTCGAAGCGGGCCGAGCTCGCGGTCGCCGAGCGGGCGCTCGAGACCGCCTCGCTGGGATCGGTGGACGACGAGGACGCGGAGATCCGGCGCCACGTCGGGTACTGGCTGATCCGCGGGGGGAGGCGTCGCTTCGAGAAGGAGCTCGGGTACCGGGCGCCGGTCTCGACCTGGCTGAGGCGGGGGTTCCTGGCGGCGGCCAGCGTCGGATACCTCGGGACGATCGGCCTGGTGAGCGCCCTCCTGGTAGCGCTCCTGGTCGTCTATCTGGCGACCCTCGGTGTCGCCACGGCTGTCCTGGTTCTTCTCGCGGCCCTTTCGCTCGTCCCGGCTTCCGACCTTGCCATCGCTCTCGTGCAGCGCGACGTCAGCGAGCTCCTGGAACCGCGGCGGCTGCCCAAGCTGGATTTCCGGTCCGGCATCCCGGAGTCCAGCTCAACCCTGGTCGCCGTCCCGACCATGCTCACCGACGAGGAGGCCGTGCGCGTCCAGGTGGAGCGCCTCGAGCGTCACTACCTGGCGACCGCCCGCGGTCACATCGCGTACGCGATCCTGAGCGACTGGCGCGACGCCGACACCGAGAGCCAGCCGGAGGACGACCGTCTCCTGGCGGTGGCGGCGCGCGGTCTCGAAACCCTCAACGATCGCTACGGCCCGCGGCCGGACGGCGGGCCACGGTTCCTCCTCCTGCACCGGAAACGGCTCTGGAATGCGGTCGAGGGAGTGTGGATGGGTTGGGAGCGCAAGCGCGGCAAGATCGACGAGCTCAACCGGCTTCTCCGAGGCGCTCGGGACACCACGTACATCCCTCGCGGTGACGGTCTCACCGACGTCCCGAGCCATGTCCGCTACGTCCTCACGCTGGACGCCGACACCCGGCTGCCCCTCGAGACCGGAGAGAAGCTGGTCGGGGCGATGTCCCACCCCTTGAATCGGCCGCGTATCGATGCCGTGCGACAGAGGGTCGTCCATGGGTACGGGATCCTCCAGCCCCGGGTGACGCCGCTCCTGCCCGCCGCCGACGAGGTCACGCTCTACCACCGCATCTGGTCCGGGCCGACCGGCCTGGATCCCTACGTGGCGGCCGTCTCGGACGTCTATCAGGACCTCTTCAGCGAGGCCTCGTACGTGGGCAAGGGGATCTACGACGTGGACGCGTTCATGGGCGTTCTCGACGGCCGCGTTCCCGAGAACACCCTCCTCAGCCACGACCTGTTCGAGGGTTCCTTCGCGCGGACGGGCCTGGTCACCGACGTCGAGGTTTTCGACGAGTTCCCGACCCACTACGAGACCAACGCGCGGCGCGTCCATCGCTGGGCACGAGGCGACTGGCAGCTCCTGCCGTGGATCGTGGGCCGGCGGCCCGCGACGAACGGGCGTCCGCCCTGCTCGCTCTCGCTGATCCACCGCTGGAAGATGGTCGACAACCTGCGGCGGACCCTGTCCCCGCCCTCGACCTTCCTCCTGCTCGTGGCCGGCTGGGCCCTCCTCCCGGTGTCGCCGCTCTTGTGGACCGGATTCGTCGTCGCGACGCTCGCCATGCCAGCCGCCGTACCGGTGTTGACGGGTCTGGTCCCGGCGCGCCGGGGCATCGCCAAGCGAAGTCACCTGCGATCGATCGGGGCCGACGCGTTGACGGCGGGCGCCCAGGTCGCGCTGGCGATCGTGTTCCTGACCAACCGGACCGTCCTCATGGTCGACGCGATCGCGCGAACGCTGGCGCGCATGTACGTGACCCGTCGCCACCTCCTCGAGTGGATCACCGCGGCTCAAGCGGGTCGGGGGGTGTCGCGGACACTTGGACAGGTCTACGGCCGGATGTGGCTGTCGGTGGCCCTGGCGGTGGCCGTGCTGCCCCCGCTCCTCGCGGTCCGGGGAACGGCCGCCCTCGAGGCCCTTCCCGTGGTGGCGCTCTGGCTCGTTGCCCCGGGTGTCGCCCTCTGGCTGAGCCGGCCGCTGAAGGACCCGGGGGTCGAGGAACTCGACCCGGAGTCGACGGCGTACCTGCGGCGGCTGGCCCGTCGCACGTGGCGCTTCTTCGAGGAGCTGGTGGACGAGGAGGACGGATGGCTGCCTCCCGACAATCTGCAGATCGACCCCGAGCCGGTCGTCGCCCATCGGACGTCGCCGACCAACATCGGGATGTACCTCCTCTCGGTCCTGGCGGCGCACGACTTCGGCTGGATCGGCACCGGCGAGCTGGGCGCCAGGCTCGAACGGACCTTCGGGAGCATGCACCGTCTGGAGCGCCACGCGGGCCATCTCTACAACTGGTACGACACGCGCAGCCTCCAACCGCTGGAGCCACGCTACATCTCGACCGTGGACAGCGGAAACCTGGCTGGCCATCTCCTGGTGATCGGCCATGGGAGCCGCGATCTGACCCGCCGGCCGATTCTCGGAGGGCGGGCGCGAGACGGGATCGAGGATGCCATCGCCCTGGCCCGCGAGGCGGCCCGGACGCCGGCCGAGGCGCTCCGGACAGGGACCGTCTCGCGTCACGACCTGGAGGAGTCCCTGCAGACCCTTGCCGAGGCGCTGATCGAGGCGCCTGGGACCCCGGCCGATTGGGCGACTCTCCTGGACCGGATCGTGGATGCCGCGGCTACCCTCACCGACGTCGCCGAGGTTCTGGTCGAGGAGGGCGCCGCCGGGGCCGCCGAGCTGCGATCGTGGTCGGTCCGTGTCTCTGAAACCGCGACCTCGCACCGGGAGGACCTCCGCGCGGTCGCTCCCTGGGGGGAGATCCTGGCCGGGGGCGTGCCGGCGTGGCTGCTGGCGGACACGGAGCGCCAGCAGCGATGGGAGCGAGCCGCCCACGTCCTCTCGGTCATCCCGTCGCCGAACGCCGTGCAGCGGATCGCCCGCACCGCCGAGACCGAGCTGGCCGAGCTGTCGGGGACGCTTCGCGATTCCGGCGACCTCGAGGTCGAGGCCGCGCGCGGTTGGATCGAGTCGCTCCGGGCGGCCGTTCGCCGCGGGCGCGAGTCGGCGGCCTCGCTCGCCGACCGTCTGAACGGCCTGGCCGGCAGCGCCGACCGGTGGGTGGAGGAAACCGATTTCCGGATCCTCTACGACCGCGACCGCGAGCTCTTCGCCATCGGGTACCGGCCGATGGAGGGTCGGCTGGACAGCGGGTACTACGACCTGCTCGCCACCGAAGCGCGGCTGGCGAGCTTCGTCGCCATCGCCAAGGGAGACGTCCCCGTCGAGCACTGGTTCCGCCTGGGGCGACCGGTGACTCCGGTCGGCCGCGACTCGGCCCTCATCTCGTGGTCGGGCTCCATGTTCGAGTATGTCATGCCGTATCTCGTGCTGAAGGCGCCAGCCGGGACGCTCCTCGACCGCACCCAGAGGCTCGTGGTCCGCCGGCAGATCCAGTACGGTGCGGAGCGCGGCATCCCATGGGGGGTGTCGGAGTCGGCCTACAACGCTCGTGACCTCGCGTTCACCTACCAATACTCCCACTTCGGAATTCCAGGGCTGGGCCTGACGCGCGGTCTCAGTGAGGACCTCGTCGTGGCGCCCTACGCGACGGCCCTGGCGGGGATGATCGAGCCGCGCGCCGCGGTGCGCAACCTGGAACGTCTGGCGGCCCTGGAAAGCGCCGGGACGTTCGGCTTCTTCGAAGCGCTCGACTTCACCCCCATCCGTCTGCCCAAGGATCAGGAGTTCGAAGTCGTCCGCGCTTACATGGCTCACCACCAGGGGATGACGATCGCGGCGATCGACAACGTGGTGAAGCACGGGATCTTCCGCGAGCGATTCCACGAGGTGCCGATGATCGGGGCCGCCGAGCTGCTTCTCCAGGAGCGGATTCCGCGTGACGTGGCGGTTGCCCGACCGCGGCCCGAAGAGGTGAAGTCCGTGCGCCACGTGCGCGAGATCGTGCCGCCGGCCATACGCCGCTTTCGGACGGCGCACACCCGCGTCCCGCGGACGCACGTGCTCTCGAACGGCCGGTACAGCGTCATGCTCACGAACGCCGGTTCGGGCTACAGCCGGCACCTCGGGCGCGCGGTCACGCGGTGGCGTGAGGACACGACCAGGGACGCATGGGGGCAGTGGCTCTACCTGCGGGATACCGCGAGCGGCGAGGTGTGGTCCGCCTCGTACCAGCCGACCGCCGTCGAGCCGGAGCACTACGAAGTCCTCTTCTCCGAAGACCGGGCCGAGATCCATCGACTCGACAGCGCGGTCTGGACGTCTCTGGAGGTGATCGTCGCACCCGAGGACGACGGCGAGCTGCGTCGCCTCACGATCAAGAACCTGGGCGCTCGTCCGCGCGAGATCGAGGTCACGAGCTATGCGGAGCTGGTCCTGGCCCCGCCCGCCGCGGACGACGCCCACCCGGCGTTCCAGAACCTGTTCGTCCGGACCGAGTTCGTGTCCTCGCTGGACGCCATCATTGCCACGCGCCGGCCGCGCGAGAGCGACGATCCCGAGGTGTGGGCCGCACACGTCGTGGCGGCCGTGGGCGGGGAGACCGTCGGCACGATCCAGTGTGAAACCGACCGCGCGCGGTTCCTGGACCGTGGCCACGGGGTGCGGCGCCCCAGCTGCGTGTTCGAGGGCCGGCCCCTCTCGAACACGACAGGGTCCGTGCTGGACCCGATTCTGAGCCTGCGTCGCACCGTCCGCCTGCAATCGGGCGAGTCGGCGCGGCTGACGTTCTCCACCCTCGTCGCGGGGAGCCGCGACCAGGCGCTGGCCCTGGTCGACAAGTATCGGGAGCCGGCCACGTTCGAGCGCGAGGCGGCCCTCGCCTGGACCCAGGCCCAGGTCCAGCTCCAGCACCTCGGAATCGAAGCCGACGAGGCGCACCTCTTTCAGCGCCTGGCCAGCCGGATCCTTTACCTGGATCCCGTGCTGCGGCCGGCCTCGGGCACGATCTCGGGGAATCTCGCCGGCCAGCAGGCGGTGTGGGGATTTGGAATGTCGGGCGACCGACCGATCGTGCTGGTCCGCATCGACCACCTGCGCGACCGGGAGATCGTGCGCCATCTGATCCGCGCCCACGAATACTGGGGCATGAAGGGGATGGCGGTGGACCTGGTGATCCTCAACGAGCACCCCCACTCCTACGCCGAAGAGCTCCAGGACTGGCTGGAGCGGAGCATCCGCGTGAGCCAGTCCAGCGCCCGTCACGAGGTTCACCCAGGACACGGCGAGATCTTCATCCTGAGGGGGGACCAGATCTCCGAGGAAGACCGGCTCCTGCTCCGCGCGGTGGCGAGAGCGGAGCTCCTCAGCCATCACGGGTCGCTGGCGGAGCAGCTCGAGGTCGCCCTGCGGGAGGAAGCCGAGGTCATCCCGCCGCCACGACCCAGGGTGCAGGCGCCGGCGGCGTCCGTACCTCCCCCCCGGCCCCGGCTCTCGTTCTTCAACGGCCTGGGCGGATTCGCCGAAGCGGGACGGGAGTACGTCACCATCCTGGGGGAAGGCCAGTGGACGCCGGCGCCGTGGATCAACGTGGTCGCCAACCCGGTGTTCGGATTCCAGGTGTCCGAGGCGGGGGCGGGCTTCACCTGGGCGATCAACAGCCGCGAGAACCGCCTCACGCCGTGGTCCAACGACGCCGTGTCCGACCCGGTCGGCGAGGCGCTTTACCTGCGGGACGAGGACACGGGGACCGTCTGGACGCCGACGCCGCTCCCGATCCGCCAGTCGACCCCTTACCAGGTGGCCCACGGGCAGGGCTACAGCCGTTTCGAGGTCCAGTATCACGAGATCGCCAGCCGGCTCGTCCAGTTCGTGCCGGTCGACGACCCGGTGAAGATCTCGCGGCTGACGCTCCGCAACCTGTCGGATCGTCCGCGGCGGCTCTCGGTGACCGCCTACGTCGAATGGGTGCTGGGTGTGGAGCGGGGGAAGAGCGCCCCGATGATCGTGACCTCGATGGACGAGGAAACTCGCGCCCTGACGGCCTGGAACCGATGGAACCCGGTGTTCGCGGAGCGGGTCGCCTTCGCCGACCTGCGCGGTCAGCAGGACGAGTGGACGGCCGATCGGGGCGAGTTCCTGGGGCGTAACGGTACCCCTCGTCACCCGGCGGCGATGATCCCCGGCCGACGGCTCTCCGGGCGCGTCGGGACGGGGTGGGACCCGTGCGGCGCGCTCCGGCGATACGTGACCCTCCCGCCGGGCGGCACCGTGGAGGTCGTCTTCCTGCTCGGGCAGGGGGAGGACCGGGAGCAGGCGCGGCGCCTGATCGCCCATTACCGGACCGCCGACCTGGACCGGGTGCTCGCAGCCGTCGAGACCTGGTGGGAGGACGTCCTGGGGGCGCTTCAGGTCCGGACGCCCGACTACTCGATGTCGATCATGCTGAACCGCTGGCTCCTGTATCAGGCGCTGTCGTGCCGGACGTGGGCGCGCTCGGCGTTCTACCAGTCGGGTGGAGCGTACGGGTTCCGCGACCAGCTCCAGGACGTGGCGGCGCTGGTCGTGGCCCGGCGCGAGATCGTGCGCGAGCACCTCCTGCGGGCGGCGGCCCATCAGTTCGCGGAAGGTGACGTCCTGCACTGGTGGCACCCGCCGACCGGCAAGGGGGTCCGGACGCGCATCACCGACGACCGGGCATGGCTCCCGTTGACCCTCCTCCATTACCTGGGAGTGACCGGGGACGAGGAAATCCTGGACGAGGAGATCCCCTTCCTGGCGGGGGAACCGCTCACGGAGGGGGAGCACGAGCGATACCTGGTCCCCGAGGTCTCGGCGGAGACGGGAAGCCTCTACGAGCACTGCGCACGGGCACTCGACGTGAGCCTGGGGCTCGGACCGCACGGGCTGCCGCTCATGGGGACCGGCGACTGGAACGACGGGATGAACCGGGTCGGCGAGGGGGGGAAAGGGGAGAGCGTGTGGCTGGCCTGGTTTCTGCTTCTGACGCTGCGGGGGTTCCTGGACCTCGCCGGCCGGCGCGGAGACCTGGACCGGGTGGATCGGTGGCGCGCCTACGTCGACCGGGTCGCGCTCGCCCTCGAGGAGCACGGGTGGGACGGCGACTGGTACCGCCGCGCGTACTTCGATGACGGCACCCCGATCGGCTCGGCGACCAACGAGGAGTGCCGCATCGACTCGATCGCCCAATCGTGGGCGGTCCTGTCGGGGGTGGCCCCGAGGGACCGGGCGGCCCACGCCATGAAGGCGGTCGAGCAGTACCTTGTCCGACGCGGGGACGGCCTCGTGCTCCTGTTCACGCCTCCCTTCGACCGGACGCCGCTCGACCCCGGCTACATCAAGGGGTACGTGCCGGGGATCCGCGAGAACGGCGGACAGTACACGCATGCCGCGATCTGGTCGGTCATCGCGTTCGCCGAGTTGGGGGACGGCGACAAGGCGGCCGAGCTGTTCTCGATCCTGAACCCCATCAACCACGCCTCGACCCGGGCCGGGATCCATCGCTACAAGGTCGAGCCCTACGTGGCGGTGGCCGACGTCTATGCCGAGCCGCCGCACGTCGGGCGGGGAGGATGGACCTGGTACACCGGATCGGCGGGCTGGATGTACCGCGCCGGCGTGGAATGGATCCTGGGCTTCCGGCTGCGGGGTACGGCACTCCACTTCGACCCCTGCATCCCGCGCGATTGGCCCGGCTTCGAGATCTCGTTCCGCTATCACTCGGCCGACTACGAGATCGCCGTGCACAACCCGGAAGGGGTCATGCGGGGGGTGCGGCGGGTCGAGCTGGACGGGGACGAGGTGCCCGAGCGCGGCTGGGGCGAAGTAACGGCGACGGTGGACGGCGAGCGGGTGGGGGTCGGGGCGCACGTAGGGGGCAATCCCGGCCGTCCCCTTGAGCCGCCGAGCGGCGCCCGGATCCCGCTGGTCGACGACGGTCGGACGCACATCGTTCGGGTGACCCTGGGTTGACAGGTCCCGGGACCGGCCCCGAGCGGCATCGGGCGCGGCTTGGTACGGCTCCCGGCGGTGGCGTACTTTGGGTGTCGCGGAGAGGTGTCCGAGCGGTCGAAGGAGCGCGACTGGAAATCGCGTAGACGTTAACAGCGTCTCGCGGGTTCGAATCCCGCCCTCTCCGCCATTCGTTCGAATGTGTGGTGGAACGGACCGCTTGTAGAGTGTAAGCAACGAAAGAAGGTGATCATGGACCCGATGCGCGTACCCGCCTGGCTCCTCGAGCGTCTCGTTCCCGTGATCCTCGCGGCGCTGGCCTGCAGCGGCTCATCGGTGTCCGACCCGAACGAGCCTGGCCCTGACCCGAACGGCGGAACGTTGCCCGAGGCCGTCCTCGTCGGAGCCGGCGACATCGCCAACTGCTTCGTGGAGACGGACGAAGCTACCGCCAAGCTCCTCGACGGTATCGACGGCACCGTCGTTACTCTCGGGGACAACGCGTACGAGAGCGGAACCCGGGAGGAGTTCGCAAACTGCTACGAACCCACCTGGGGTCGTCACAAGGCCCGCACCCGCCCCATCCTGGGGAACCATGATGTTCGGACGGAGAATGCCGCGCCCTACTTTGAATATTTCGGTGCACGAGCCGGTTCCCCGGGTCTCGGATACTACAGCTACGATCTGGGATCCTGGCACATCATCGCGCTCAACAGCAACATCGACGTCGGGTCGGACTCTCCCCAGGCTCATTGGCTTCGCGCCGACCTCGCAGCCAATCCGACAGAATGTGCGCTGGCCTACTGGCACCACCCGCGATTCTCCTCGGGCGAGAAAGGCAATTTCCGCAGGATGCGCCCCTTCTGGGCGATCCTGGACAGTGCGAACGTCGACGTGCTGCTCCAAGCCCACGACCACGACTATGAGCGTTTCGCGCCCCTCGACGCCGACGGGAATCCCGACCCCAACGGTCTCCGCTCCTTCGTCGTGGGAACGGGCGGGGACACCCTCGATCCCTTCGTCGACATCAAGCCCCACAGCGAGGTCCGCAACGCCCAGACCCACGGAGTCCTCAAGCTGGAGCTTTTCCGCGGTCGTTACGAATGGGATTTCGTTCCGATCGCGGGCGGCAACTTCAGCGACGGCGGCCGCGGCGATTGCATTCCGTGAGTTCTCGCCGAGATGGATCCGCAGGGCTGGAGAAAGCGCCGACTTGAATCTAGTCCCACGGGTTGGTTCCTCCATCTCCTTGCAGCTCGCCGGGCTCGTCCTTTGCATGGAATAGCCGGATGACCCCGAAGCGCGAATCGAGTCTCGGAGAGGATTCTCCGATCCCGCCCGCCCCCTTCGAGGAAGATTCGAGGGGAACAACGGCTCGCGCCTCGGATCTCCGCGCAGTCGCAAAGGGCAGCGTGATCCAGTTCGTCGGCACGGGGACGAACCGGGTGGCCGGTCTCCTCTTCGTGGCGATGGCCATACGTCTCCTCGGAGCCGCCGGCTTTGGCGTCTACCGGCAGATCGCCCAGCTTCTCATCACGACGAGCACGATCGCCATGCTGGGTTTCGACGGCGCCCTCCTCAGGAGCGTGGCTCAGGCCCGCGCGAGACGGGTGTTGGGCGCGGTCCGGAGCGCCACGCGCACGGCGGTCACGACCGTGACGATCGTATCTCTCGTCCTCTTTCTGGGCTTTTACCTCGCCGCCGACCCGATCGCGGCCGCGTTCGCCGACCAGCCATCTCAAGAACGGGAGATGGCATTCCTCCTCCGGCTTGGTGCGGCCTTCGTGCCGCTGTTCGCGCTGGCGAAGGTCCTCAGCACGGGAGCGATGGGATTCAAGACGGTCGTGCCGTCGGTTCTGGTCGCGGACGTCCTCCAGCCCGTCTCGCTCCTGCTCCTGTCTACACTGGCCATCGTAGCCGGCTACGGTGTGGCAGGAGCCGTGGGAGCCTTGCTCGGGAGCGCGGCGGTCGCCCTGGTCGCGGCCAGCTGGTTCTTCCGCGGTCTGGTCCCGGAGGCGCCGCGAGAACCTCATCCAACCTCATCCTTCCGCTCGATGGCCGCTTTCGGCCTCCCACGCGCGGGGTCCCGCGCCATGCGGTGGGGAAACTTCGGGACGCTTATTCTGGGCATCTTCGGGACTGACCGGGACGTCGCGCTCTTCGCCGTGGCCACTTCCCTCCAGGGAATCGTGTTCATCTTTCCTCAAGCTTTTATAAGCATCTGGCAGCCCATCGTCGTGGACCTCGTCGAACGGAAGGAAACGGAGCGGCTCGGGACGATCTACCAGACCGTCAACCGCTGGGTCGCGAGCTGCTCCTTCGGTCTCATCGTCTCCCTCGTCATTCTTCCCGAGCCATTTGTACGGATCCTCGGCGGGACCACTGTGCAGGAAGCAACCGTTCTGACCTCGGTCATCGCAATGGGAACCTTGTTTCAGGTGGGGACCGGTCTCTGCGGAGCACTCGTCACGATGGCGGGCTATCCGATCACCAATCTCGTGAACTCTATCGGCATCTGGACTCTTTACATATCCGCGGCGTGGCTCATCGTGCCACATCATGGGGTGATGGGTATGGCCGTTATCCACTCCGCCGCCGGAGCACTCAGCAACCTCGTGATGGTCTTGGCGGCAAGGTGGCTCATCGGTATCCAGCCATACGGCCGTAGCTTTCTCAAGCCGATCGCTGCGACATGCGCCGCCGGGGTCGTGCTCTTGCTCTGGCGGGGGCTGGTCGAGCGCAGCCTCTACTTGGACCTCCTCGGGCTCGCCCTCGCAGGGGCCGCATACACCGCAGCCCTATGGGTGACGGGCATGGACGCCGAGGACCGGATCGTCTACGAGCGCGTCCGGGTGCGGCTGAGGGGTCTCTTCGGGGGCCGCTGACCCTCGGAGCCGGAAATCCTCGCTCGAGCGAGCCTTTCCTATTTCCTTCTCCGGCACTACCTTTCGTGGGGTGTCAAAGGCGCGCGGAGGAAGTATCCGCGGCGACCCCGGGCCGGTCCCGTCAGAGCCTTCTCCCTCGCGGAACTTTTTCCCCTGGGCCACAGTATTCTGTGATTCCGGACGGCATTGGGCAGGAACGCGTCGAGTTTTTCCTGTTTGGCATCTAGCTTGCAGAGCAGTCGAGAGATCCGAATTGCGGAGACCGGCACCCCCAGCGCCGCGAACTCAAAGGCCGTCAAGAAGGTATACCGACCATGACTCCCCCTGAGGAAGACGGCTCGAGGCTTCCAGCCCACCGTGCTCGACAGTGGCCGGGCCCCTCGGACGGGCCCGCCGTCTACGTCCCTGTGGCCCCCGAGCCGGAGGAGTCCCTGATCGATCTCTCAGGGATCGTCGAGATGCTGTGGCGGCGCAAGTGGACGATCGGCGTCTGCGCCGTCCTGGCGCTGGCCGTTGCCGCGGTGCTCACCGCCCGCATGCCCGAACTGTTCGAATCGAACGCGACCGTGCTCATTCAGGAAAGGCCTCGCAGCAATGCCTCGGCCCTGGAGGTGCTCGAAGGGGTAGGCACCACGGACAACCCGGTCGAGACCGAGATCAGGCTGATCACGAGCGGCCGGGTGATCGAGCCCGTCGTCCGGGAACTCGCTCTTCACGTATCGGTGGACGCAAAGGGCGAAATCCTGCGGCCCGAGGACGCGTTCACGGCCTTCAGCATTGACTCGGCGGCCCCAGCCGGGACCTACCGGGTTCTTCGGGACGAGCAGGGAGGATACGCGATCGAGGACGCGGCGTCGGGAGGAACCATCGCGCGGACGACAGGGTCAGGGGAGGCCGGGCCGGCCGAGCTGGAGTTCAACGGTGTGAAGCTGCGGGTCGCTCCGGGCGATCCGGGAATCGGCGGAATACTGCGCGTGGGATCCGTTGTCAGTATGGCAGCGGGTGTGCGGGGCAGCATCAGGGCGGCGCCGGTCATCCAGGATGCGA
>DATEDS010000208.1:0-2571 GCA_035281565.1 Gemmatimonadota bacterium | reverse complement strand
TCGCGATCCGGTCGTCGTAGACGAGCCGTTTGTAGAGTCGCGACGTCTTGCCGGTCGAGAGCACTCCCGCCGCCAGCTCCAGGTAGTCGTGTTCGGCGGAGTCGACCGGGGGCACGTTCCACGTTATGTAGATCCTGGCCTGGGGCACCCGGTCCTGGACCCGCTGGCGGTGGACGCTCTCCATCTTCGCGATCCACACCTCCTGCCGGGCGACGGGAGGACCCGGCGGAATCCAGCCGAAATACCGCTCGACCTTCCGCCGGACGGCCTCGGCTTCGACGTCACCGGCGATCGCGATGACCGCGTTGGCCGCGCCGTAATACGTCTCGAACCACTCGTGAACGTCCTCCAGCGAGGCGGCATCCAGATCCTCCATCGAGCCGATCGTCGTCCACGAGTAGGGGTGGCCTTCCGGGTAGGTGTTCTCGGTAAGGAGCTGGCGGGTGACCCCGTAGGGCTGGTTTTCCCCCTGGCGCTTCTCGTTCTGCACGACGCCGCGTTGCTCGTCCAGCTTCTCCTGATCCACCGCCGGCAGCATGTTCCCCATCCGGTCCGACTCCATCCAGAGCGCCAGGTCGAGCGCCGGGGTGGGGACGTTCTGGAAGTAGTTGGTGCGGTCGGGATTGGTCGTCCCGTTCATGTCGGTGGCGCCGACCCGCTCGAAGGGCTGGAAGTAGTCGTCGTCGAAGTGCTCGCTGCCGTTGAACATGAGGTGCTCGAAGAGGTGCGCGAAGCCGGTCTTTCCCGGCTTCTCGTTCTTCGAGCCCACGTGGTACCAGACGTTGACCGCCACGATCGGCGCCTTGCGGTCCTCGTGGACGATCAGCGTGAGGCCGTTGTCGAGGACGAACTTCTGGTACGGGATGTCGATGACGTCTTCCGGTCGCTCCTGTGCGCGTGACGAGTCGAGCGGGCCGGCCAGGAGCGCGAGGGCGCAAAGGATCCCGACACGTCGTGGGCGAACGGTCATGAGCGGTCCTCCCTGGTATTGGCGGGAAGGGAAGGCGGAATGCGCGAAATATGGGAGCGGGTCAGGCGGGTCGCCAGCGCCGGGCGGTCTCAGGGCGGCCGGTGGAAGCGCGGGTCGTGGCGGCCGTTCCGGTTTCGCCAGAGCTCCGCCATCCCGATTCGCTCGAGGACCGGAGGGTGCGTGAAGAACCAGGCCACGATCCAGCCGGGCGGCGTGACGGGGGCGAGATTCGTGCGGGCTAGACGCCGCTCGACCGCCACGAAGGTGTCCGGGTCCCGTGTCAGCTCGAGGGCCAGCCAGTCCGCACCGGCCTCCATCCGCCGGGAGACGCCGCTCTCGATCGGGCTCGAGACGAAGAGGAGCAAGGTCATGGAGAGCCAGAGAAGCGGCAGCAGGGCCGGATCGCCGGGGCCCGCCTGGCGGGCGTCGCGACCTGCCCGCCAGCGGGCGATCCCCGCCAGCAGCCACGCGCCGAAGACGATCCCCGGGACGGCCCAGAGGAGTCCCTTCCGGACGTGGTGCCCGGCGGCGTGGCCGAGCTCGTGCGCCACCACGAGCAGCAGCTCCTCCCGCGGCGCCCGCTCGAGCAGGTTGTCGTAGAGGACGACCTGGCGGGTCGCCCCGAGCCCGGTCACGTACGCGTTCAGCCGCCGCGTCCGCCGGCTCGCGTCCACCACCCGGACCCGGTCGACCTCAACGCCCGCCCGCGTGCCCATGGCCACGATCTCGGCCTCGAGACCGCGGTCGGCGAGCGGCGTGAAATCGTCGAAGAGGGGATCGATGACGACGGGAGCAAGCATCGCGCCGGCGACGGCGACCAGGACGCCTCCGAGGGCGGCCACGAGCCACCCCCGGCGGGGCCATCGCCGGAGGCACGCCAGAAACCCGGCCGCGGCGGCCGCGTACACGACGATCCAGAACGCCTGCCGGCGGGCCGTGTCGAGAGCCCAGCCCGGGAACGACTGGGTGGAGAGGCCGTACCTCTGCTCGACGTGGAAGCCGCTGGCCAGGTTCAGGGGGAAGACCACCAGGGCGAGGGCGGCGAGCAGGAGGAACGCGGCGAAGAAGGCCGACGGGAAGCCCCGGCCCCGTCCCAGCCGACGGCCTAGACCCGCCAGGACCGGGCCGGCTCCAAGGGCGATCAGCCCGGCCAGGGCGCCCCAGCGCAGGACCGCCCCGGCCGCCCACAGCGCGTACTTGGTCCCCGCGTACTCCGCCGACAGGCGCCGGAACGCGGGATCGAACCAGGCGGACGGCTCGACCGGCATGACCCGGGGGTCCGGACCGGCCAGGAAGAGGGCGGAGACGATCGCGATTCCGAGGAGGCCGACGCCCGCCAGCACGGACCGGCCGGGCGACCGGTCCCTGCGGGCCCGCGTCTCAGTCGGGCCGGTCACCCTCTCCCCCCGTCATGGGGACGAACCGGACGCCGATCAGGTTCTCGGAAACCAGCCCGGCCGGGGTCCGCCGCCACCTCACGATCCGTTGGCCGCCGCCGCGGCCGACCGGCGCGACGAGCCGGCCGCCCGGCGCGAGCTGCTCGAACAGCTCGGCCGGGACGTCGGGTGGGGCCGCGGTGAGGACGATGGCGTCGAAGGGAG
>DATEDS010000207.1:0-9915 GCA_035281565.1 Gemmatimonadota bacterium | reverse complement strand
TCGAGGGTCCGGGTGGCCGGATCGATCCGCGGGCTGACGTAGTCGACCTGCGCCTGGCGCGCCGCGACCGTGTCGGTGCGGACCCGGAACGTGATCTGGTCGCCGGGCTCGACGTCGTTGGCGTACAGCTCGGGGACACTGAAGCGGATCTTGAGCGGATCGTCGTCCACCAGGTCGAACACGGCGCTTCCCTCGCCTCCGGAGCTCACGTACTCGCCGAGCTGGACGTGGCGCTTGCCCACCGTACCGGCGAATGGAGCGCGCAGCGTGGAACGGCCGAGATCCAGCCGCGCCGTCCCGAGCCCCGCCCGGGCCTGCTCGACGGCGGCCTTGCCGCTCTCGACGCGGGCCACCAGGTCGTCGTAGGTGGCCTGATCGACCGCCCCCGCCTCGAGCAGCTTCGCGAACCGCTCGAGCTGTTTCGAATCGGCCTCGAGCTGCGCCTCGGCACGCGACAGCTCGGCCGCCGCGGACTGGGCCTCGTTGCGGTATTCGTCGGGATCGAGCTGGATGATCGGGGTACCGGCCGCGACACGACTCCCCTCGTCATGCAGGATCCCGACCACGCGGCCGCTCACCTCGGCCATCACCGCGGTCTGGTGGTCGGCCTCGACCGTGCCCACGGCGGTGACGATGTTCGGAACGTCCTGACCGCGCACGTGGACCGTGTCCACGACGGCGGCCTGGGGGCCGCCCCCTTCGGCTTCGCCCCCGCAGGCGGCCAGGACGAGCCCGGCCGCGAGCGGCCACATGAATCTCCTCAGAACGTCCAACTGAGTCGTCCTTCCCATCGCAGATTATGGATCGTCTCCGAATCAGGGTTCTCCGCATCCAGGGGATCGAGGAGGCGCATGCCGCTCCGAACGCCCTCCACCTCGACCTCCCAGCGTGAAAACGGTCGTGCCCGGATACCGCCGCCGACCGACCACTGGGATTGGCTGTGGGTGGCGGGATCGGTATCGCCTTCTCCCGACGGGTCGGTGACGACCGCCCCCAGCCCGCCCACCGCGTAGGGGAGGACCGGCAGGTCGCGCAGCGGTCCGAAGGCGGGCGACACCAGGACCTCGAGGTCGATCAGAATGACCGTCACGTCCGTGTTCCCCTCTCCCAGGAGCTCGGACTCGCCGAGACCCAGCCGGGCCCGTCCGCGGACCGCATGCCAGAGCCGGCGCTCGATCCCGAGGCTCGCCACCGTCACTCCCTCGTAGGGCGCATCGTCGTCCCAGGACAGGACCCCCACCCCGAAACCGAGCGCGTAGGTGGGGTCCGAGGGCGTGATTCCGCTCGGAGGCGGGACGGGCACGGTCCCCGCCACGTCCTGGGCGCGCACCGTGGCCGGCAGGAGCAGCGCCGGGATCGCGAGAAGCGAGGCTTGGATCGACCGCCTCATCGGCTCCCCATCGCGTGCGTGAGCCGGGCCACCGCCAGCATGTGGTCGTGGAGCGCCCGGGCGGCGTTGAGCCGCGCCTCGGTCAGGGTCTGCTCGGCCTCGTCCAGCTCGAGCTGGGTGGAGAGGCCCTCGCGGAACCGCACCCGGGCGATCTCGTAGGCGCGCTCGGCCCGCTCTCCGGTCGCTCGGGTGGCCTCGACCTCCAGCGCAGTCGCCTGGACCGTCTGCCAGGTGTCCTGCACCTGGAGCCGGACGTCCCGCTCGAGCGCCCGGTACGTCTCCTGAGCCGCGACGTGATCGGCCCGCGCCTGGAGCGCCCGGCCTTCCGACCGGCGCCCGTCGAAGACCGGGATGTCGACCTCGATGGCGGCGGTGGTCGACTGGCTGAAGTCATGCTCCTCGGGCACGAAGTCCTGGGACGACGAGCGCCGGCTCAGGTCGAGCGAGAGCTGGAGCGTGGGGAACGCCTCCGCCCGCTCGACGTTCACCAGCTCCTCGTTCAGCTCGACCGTCCGGGCCTGCGCCTCGAGATCGGCGCGCTCGGCGAGCGCCCGTTCCTGGGCTTCCTCGAGAGAGATGGCCACCGGGACGAACGCCAGCGTGTCCACCAGCTCGATTTCCTCCTCGAGAGGCGTCCCGACCGTCCGCTTCAGCCGGTTCATGGCCAGCTCGGCGTCGTTGCGCGCCCGTATCAGCGCCGGCCGCAGGTTCTCGAGATCGACCTCGGCGGTAAGGACGTCGAAGTCCGACCGGGTGCCCACGTCGCGGAAGAGACGGACTTGGTCCACTCGCTCCGTGGCCAGGCGGACGGCGCTCTCGCGAACCATGGTCGTCGCTTCGGCGAGCAGCACGGCGTAGTAGTTCTCACGGGTCTCGAGGGCGACGTCGGCCAGCGCCCTGTCGTACAGGGCCTCGCTGGCGGCGCGACCGTGCCGGGCCGCCGAGACCGCGGCACCGAGGCTGCGGTCGAACACCGTCTGCTCGAGCCGGAGCCCGAACGTGTGCTCGTTGTCCTCACCGATCGAGATCTGCTGCGTCTCGCCGCCCTGATTGAAAAAGATGACCGGGCGCTGGAGGTTGTGGGCCAGCTGATAGGTCCCGTCGACGGTGGGCAGGGCGTCGGCGTAGGCCTCGCGCACCAGGCCCAGCGTCCTGTCGACGGTCGCCCGGGCGATCCGGGTCTGCTCGTTCTCGGCGAGGGCCTGCCCGATCGCGTCCTCGACAGACAGCGGCACCCGGGTGCCCTCGTCGTTCCCGGCCGCCGCCTGTCCGGCGGCCCCTCCCGCGCTCATGAGGAGCAGGCCGACCGCCCACCCCGTGATTCGGATTCGATCCATCATCGTCCGCTCGTCTCGTTGAATAAACCGGATCGGCCCGGCGTCTCTTTGATGCATGCCAGGGGCGCCCGAGACAACCCTGTCGACGGCGCCAAGTCCACAGCCTGGCCGGATTCCCGG
The DNA here is from genome assembly GCA_035281565.1 of Gemmatimonadota bacterium. Lineage (GTDB taxonomy): Bacteria > Gemmatimonadota > Gemmatimonadetes > JACCXV01 > JAHWKZ01 > DASRVA01. The sequence goes on along the minus strand of DATEDS010000207.1, from coordinate 7,068 downwards.
AAGCCCCCCTTCCGGGGGTCATCCACGCGGCTCCTGTTTGACCCGGCAGGGGCCGCACCCGGGCGGCCCGACCGATCGGCGGGCCGCCTTTTTTCGGGTATCGCCCGGCCGGTCAGCACGCCTCGCACTCCGTGGACAGCCTCTCGATCAGCCGCTCCAGCGACTCCCGCAGCCGGTCCCGCTCGGGGCCGGGGAAGACGTCGACGATCTCGCTCTCGACCAGATCGAGCAGCCCCAGGAGGCGCGGAACGAGGGCCTCTCCGCCCTCCGTCAGCCGGACCACGTGCGCCCGGCGGTCCAGCGGGTTGTCCTCGCGGGCGGCGAGGCCCTCCCGCTCCATGATGTCCAGGGTCCCGACCAGCGTAGAGGGCTCGACGTCGATCCGCGAAGCGAGCTCCTGCTGGCTAAGCGGGCCCTGGAAATGGAGCTTCATGACGACCCGCGCCTGGGCCGGCGTGACGCCGAGGCCGGCCTGCGCGAGGGCCCGCATCAGCCGACGCTCGAAGACCCGCCCCAGGCAGAGGATGGTCGGGCCGAGGCGCCCGTCGTGCTCACGGGCGCGCGTCCCGCGGCCGGGGGCTGGAGACGTTTTCATGGGGGGCTGATTATATGCGACCTAATAGTTCGGTGTCAACCCAAGGGGCCTTCAGGGGTTTCTCCGACAACGAGACGGCGCGGCCAGGCGTTCAAACGGGGCCGGCCCGGCAACGGTTTCGCCCCGGCCGTCCGGCCTAGCCCATGTACCGCGGCGCCCTCCTCTTCGACGGGCACATGGACACGCCTCTGCGGATCGTGGATGAGGGGGTCGACATCGGCGCCCGGCTGGCGGACGGGCACGCCGACCTGGAGCGATTGAAGGAAGGCGGGGTGGACGCGGTCTTCATGGCCGCCTGGATCGACCCCGAGATCCGGCCGGGGGGCCGGATGGAGCGCGCCGAGCGGCTCCTCCAGGCGATTCAGGGGGTCGCGGCGGCGCATCCGACCCGGGCCGTCTTCGCTACCACCGCCGCCGAGGTTCGGCGGGCGGCTGCGACGGGGAGGATCGCGCTCCTGGCCGGCATCGAGAACGCGGAGGCGCTGGAGGGCGACCCCGAGAACGCCGTCCGGCTCCACGAGCTCGGGGCCCGCTACCTGACGTTGACCTGGATGAACTCGAACGAATTCGCCGATGCCGCCGGGGGCGAGCGCCTCCACGGCGGGCTCTCGGCCCTCGGGCGCCGGCTGATCGACCGGCTGAACGAGATCGGCATCCTGGTCGACCTGTCCCATGCGTCGGTCGAGACGTTCGCGGACGTCCTCGACCGCTCCACCCGGCCCCCCGTCGTCAGCCACTCGGCGACCGAGGTCATGGGTCGGCACCCGCGGAACCTTTCCGACCGTCAGCTCCGCGCGCTTGCCGAGCGGGACGGTGTGCTGGGCGTGAACTTCTTCCCGCGCTACCTCGCTCCGAGGACCGGGACCTGCGACTGGACCGCGATCGCCGACCATCTCGAGCGGGCGATCGAGGTGGCGGGACCCACCCACGTCGCGCTCGGCTCGGATCTGGACGGGATCCCGCAGCTTCCCGACGGCTTCTCGGGGGCGCAGGATTTTCCGCGGATCGCCGACGAGCTCGAGCGCCGCGGCGTCACGGCGGACGACCTGGCGGCCGTCCTGGGCGGCAACTGGATGCGCGTGCTGGAAGACACCGAACCGACGCTCTGACGCAATACGGGGTGGAGCGCGCTTCCCGTGGTCGTCACGGGCTCGGTTCTTGCGGACCAGCGGCCGACGGGGCGCGCGTCACTTGACCATGGGAGCACCTCGCCGTGCCTGACGATGTTCCGCCCGGTCGCACGAGGTCACAAGCCGATGGATCGGGGAGCGACCGGCCGCTGAAGGATCGCGAGCGCCAGCTCGCCCTCCTGCGGGCGGTCGCCACGGTCGCCAACGAGACGCCCTCGGTCGAGGAGGCGCTCGGCCGGGCGCTCGCCGAGACCTGCGCCTATGCCGGCAGCCCGGTCGGGCACGCCTATCTGCGCGACGGCGACACGTTGCGGTCGAGCGGGGTCTGGTTTCTGGAGGACCCGGACCGGTTCGCGGTCTTCCGCGCGCTGACCGAGAGCGCCGACCTTCCGGTTGGCGGAGGTCTCCCGGGGCGGGTCGCGGCGGACGCCCAGCCGCACGAGATCGTCGATCTCGCACGGGACGTGCGCTTCCGACGCGACGATGCGGCCGCCGAGGCAGGCTTGAATTCCGGCTTCGCCTTCCCCCTCCTGGCGGGCTCGGACGTCGTCGGCGTGCTCGAGTTCTACGACCGGAAGACGGGCCCGGTGCAGGCGGACCTCCTCGAGGTCATGGCCTTCGTCGGCACGCTGCTGGGCCAGGTCGTCGAGCGCGCCCGGGCCGAGGAGCGGCTCCGGTTCCACGCCCTCCATGACGCCCTGACCTCGCTCCCCAACCGGTCGTTCTTCCTCGAGCTCATCAAGCAGGCGATCGGCCGGGCACGCCGCCACGCCGCGTACCGTTTCGCGGTCCTGCTCATCGATGTCGACGGCTTCCGGCGGCTCAACGATACCCTCGGGCATGCGGTTGGAGATCGGCTCATCGTCGAGATCGGCGAGCGGATGAAGGAATGCCTGCGCAGCGAGGACACGATCGCGCGCCCGGTCGAGGAGGGCGGCGCGCCCTCCGGCCCGCTGGCCCACCTGGCGGGCGACGAATTCCTCGTCATGATCGAGAACCTGCACGACGCCAGCGACGCGATCCGGGTGGCGCGGCGGATCCAGGACCGGCTCACGCGGCCCTTCCTGATGGCCGGCCAGCCGATCCTGGTGAGCGCCAGCGTGGGCATCTCCCTCAGCAGCCAGGACGACGAGGTCCCCGAGGAGCACCTGCGGGCCGCCCACCTCGCACTCGACCGTGCCAAGAGCCAGGGCAAGAGCGGCTGCGCGGTGTTCGACCTGACCATGCACGAGCGGGCCGTGCGACGACTCCAGCTCGAGGTCGACCTGCGCCGGGCGATGGAGGAGCGCGAGTTCCGGCTCCACTACCAGCCGATCGTCTCCCTGCCGAGCGGCGACATCGCGGGGGTCGAGGCCCTCATCCGGTGGCCGCGTGACGGCCAGCTCGTGATGCCCGGTGATTTCATCCCGGTGGCCGAGGAGACCGGCCTGATCCTGCCCATGGGCATGTGGGGGCTCGAGGAGGCATGCCGGCAGCTGGCCCGGTGGACGTCGATCCTGCCCTCCGAGCGGGTCATGAGCATGAGCGTGAACTTCTCGCCACGGCAGTTCGCACAGCCGGACTTCGACGATCTCGTGCGGCGGGTTCTCGACGAGACCGGCCTCCCGCCCCAGTTGCTGCGTCTCGAGGTGACGGAGAGCGCCGCCATGGACGACGTCCGCCACACGCAGGTCGTGCTGGGGCGCCTCAAGGATGCCGGTGTCCGGATCAGCATCGACGACTTCGGCACCGGCTTCTCGTCGCTGGCCTACCTCAAGCGGTTCCCCGTCGACACCCTCAAGATCGACCGCTCCTTCATTGCCGGGGTCGACCACGACACCGACAGCCGCGAGATCGTCCGCACCATCATGGGCCTGGCCCGGACCCTGCGCATGGAGGTGGTCGCCGAGGGTACCGAGAACGACGCCCAGGTCGAGTTCCTGCAGGGCATCGACTGCGAGTACGCCCAGGGATACTTCTTCTCCAGGCCCATCGACCCGGCCGACCTCGAGCGGGCGCTGGCCCACAGGTCCATCGTCGTTTGAGCCCCTCCCCGGACGATCACGGGCCGACCTGCATCTTTTCCGTGGATCGAGTGTAGATTAGACGGCGATTCCGGTTCGCCCACGACAACCCGCCTCATCCCAGACGCTCGCCCATGGCCCTGCGCCTCCCTCGTTCGCTCCGCCGGCCGCCTCGCTGGGCCCTCGTCGCCGTCCCGATCACGATCTTCCTGGCGCTGCTCGGTCTCGCCGCCTGGGTGGTCGTTCTGGAGCGGCAGGTGACGTCCAAGTGGGAAGGCCGGAAATGGAGCCTCCCCTCCCGGGTCTACTCGGACGCCTATCTCGTCTACCCGGGACGGCGGATCGACGCCGACGACTTCGAGGCCCGGCTCCGTCGGCTCGGATACCTGGAGCAGGTCGGGGGCGTGGACGATCCGGGGGAGTACGCGCGGGAGGAGGGGGAGTGGTTGGTCTACCTGCACGCGTTCCACTACCCGGACGGTGCCAATCCCCCGCTGCCGATCCGGATCCGGACCGGGAGCGGACGGGTCCGCGACCTGACCCACGCCCGGACCGGCGAGTCGCTGGCCAGCGCGGCCCTCGAACCCGAGGTCATCGGCGTCATCTTCGACCAGCACATGGAGGACCGGACGCCGGTCGACCTGGCGGAGATCCCGCTCCACGTCGTGGACGCCATCCTGGCCGTCGAGGACGCCCGGTTCTACGCGCACCCGGGGATCGACCCCATACGTGTCGTGGGGGCCGCCCTCGCCAACCTGCGCGCGGTGCAGACCGTACAGGGTGGATCCACGATCACCCAACAGCTGGTCAAGAACTACTACCTGACCGCCGACCGCACCTACCAGCGCAAGGTCAAGGAAGCGCTGATGGCGGCCATCCTGGAGTTCAAGTACTCCAAGCGTGACATCCTCGAGGCGTACGTGAACGAGATCTACTTCGGTCAGCGCGGAGCGAGTTCCATCATGGGGATCGAGGAGGCCGCGCAGCACTACTTCGGGAAGTCGGTCCGCGAGATCGACCTCGCCGAGGCGGCGACGCTGGCCGGCCTGATCCGCGACCCACGGCGTTACAATCCCGCCCAGAATCCGGAGTCGACGCGGGAGCGGCGGGACCTGGTGCTCAAGCTCATGCACGACCAGGATCGGATCACCGACGACCAGTACGCGCGCGCCCGCGGCGCCCGGCTGGCGGTTCGCCGCCGCAACGCCCGCGTCAACGACGCACCGTACTTCGTGGACTACGTGCTGCGCGAGCTCGCCGACCGCTATCCGCGCCAGCTCCTTCAGAGCCGCGGCCTGAGGATCTTCACCACGCTCGACATGGGCCAGCAGATCGCCGCCCGGGAAGCGCTGACGAGGGGCCTCACGCACCTCGAGGAGGGGTATCCACGCCTGGCGCAGCGCAAGGGGGAGCTCGAGGGCGCGGTCGTCGTGCTCGACCCCCAGACGGGCTTCGTCCGCGCGATGGTCGGGGGGCGGGACTACCAGGAGTCGCAGTTCAACCGCGCCGAGCAGGCGCGCCGTCAGCCCGGATCGACGTTCAAGCCGTTCGTCTACCTGACCGCCTTCCTGACGCCCGGCCGGTGGAGCCCGGCGACCACGATCGACGACGAGCCGTTCGAGGTCATCAGCGGCGGACAGACGTGGTCGCCCGAGAACTACGACCGCACCTACCACGGCACCGTCTCGCTGCGTAACGCCCTATCCCAGTCCATGAACGTGGCCACCAGCCGGCTCGCCCTCTCGGTCGGCCTGGATCGCGTTTCCAGGACGGCGAGGGAAGCCGGGATCGACAGCCGCCTGAGGCCACTTCCCTCGCTCGCCCTCGGAGCGTTCGAGGTCACGCCTCTCGAACTCGCCTCGGCCTACGCCACGCTCGCCAACGGCGGGATCCGGACCCAGCCGCTGTCGATTCTGGCCGCGGTCGACGACGGCGGCGAGGTCGTCCAGCATCGCGAGGTGGAGATGGACCGGGTGCTCCCCGCCGACGCCGTCTATCTCGTGAACGACATGCTGCAGGACGTCTTCGACAGCGGGACCGCGCGCCGCTCCCGGAGCCTGGGGTACGGTGGCCACGCCGCAGGCAAGACCGGCACCACCAACGACACGCGCGACGCCTGGTTCGTGGGATACACCACCGAGATGGTGGCCCTGGTCTGGGTCGGCTACGACGACAACAGCCCCATCGGTCTCCACGGTGACCGGGCGGCCCTTCCCATCTGGGTCGAGTTCATGAAGGCCTCCGGCTACGGCGACCGGAGTCCCGATTTCCCGGCGCCGCGAAACATCGTGCTGGTGGAGATCGACCCCGAGACCGGCGAGCTCGCCACGCCGGGGTGCCCGGTCACGCGGTTCGAGCTGTTCGTGGAGGGGACGGAGCCGCAACGGGAGTGCGGGCTCCACGGGCACGGCGATGACGGATGGTGGATCTTCTGACCTCGAGGGCGCTGAAGATGGCCCTCGTCGCGATGGTCGTCGCGTGTGGAGGGGTGGACCGGGAGCCGCCGCGCGCGAGCCCGGAGCGGCGCGCCGCGCCCGACGAGCGGGGCGAAGAGGGCCCACCGGCGGCCGGCGCCGGGTCGCGCGAGGTCTCGACCGACACCGCGCTCGCCGACGACCACGGCGTGGGGACGCCCGAGCGCGAGGCGAGCCAGCAGGTGGTCGAGGAAGGCAAGGGATACCTGATCACCGGTCGGACGGCCGAAGCGGAGCGCCGCTTCGAGCGCGCGACCCGGATCGATCCCACCAACGGGTTCGCCTACTACTGGCTCGGCCGTTCCCGTGTCGAGGCCGGAGACCCTGCCGCCGCGGCGGGGGTCCTGGAGAAGGCCGAGAGCCTGCTCGGGCCGTACCCGGAATGGCGGGACCGGGCGGCGCGACTGCTCGCGTCCGTCCGCTGATCGACACCGGAAGGAGGCGCCGCGATCGATTTCGAGGACGCCCGTCAGCGGATGCTGAGGCGTCAGATCGCCGACCGGGGAATCCGCGACCCGGCCGTCCTGGGCGCCCTCTACAGCGTTCCGCGCCACGAGTTCGTCCCCGTCGAGTACCTCGACCTGGCCTACGAGGATCGGCCGCTGCCGATCGGCGAAGGCCAGACCATCAGCCAGCCGTACATCGTCGCCTACATGACCGCCGCCCTCGAGCTGGGACCTGACGACCGCGTGCTCGAGGTCGGTACCGGGTCGGGCTATCAGACCGCTGTCCTCGCCGAGATCGCGCGCGACGTCTACTCGATCGAGATCGTTCCGATGCTGGCGCGGCGGGCCGCGCGGACGCTCGAGCGCCTGGGCTACCGGAACGTCCACGTGCTGGCGGGAGACGCGCACGTCGGACTCCCA
>DATEDS010000206.1:0-3719 GCA_035281565.1 Gemmatimonadota bacterium | reverse complement strand
TCAGGTTCTCGATGAAGACGGCATAGCCGTAGGCCTGGACCGCGCTCAGCGCGACGGTCGCGTAGCGCGTGTACTGGGTGATCTTGCGACGGCCCTCCTCGCCCTCCTTTTGCAGCTTCTCGAAGTACGGGAAGACCGCGGTCATCAGCTGGAAGATGATGGACGCCGAGATGTAGGGCATGATCCCGAGCGCGAAGATCGTCGCCCGCTGGAGCGCGCCGCCGGTGAACAGGTCCAGCAGCCCGAACAGGTTGTTCTGGCCACCGACGGCAAGCGTCAGCGCGTTCCGGTCGACACCCGGGACGGTGACGTGGGCACCGACCCGGAGCAGCACCAGGATCCCGAGCGTGAGGAGGATCTTCTTCCTGAGCTCGGGGATCTTGAAGAGATTCGGGATCTGTGGACCGGCCACGTCAGGCGTCGCCTTCCGAGGTCTCGGCGGTTCCGCCGGCGGCCTCGATCGCCACCCGCGCGGCTTCGCTGAATCCCTCCGCGCGGACCGTCACGGCGCGCTCGAGCCTGCCGCGGGCGAGGACCTTCACCGGTCCACCGCCCTGATCGATCAACCCGAGGGCGGCCATCCGTTCACGGTCGAACTCCTTGACGTCAGGGAAGCGGGCCAGGTCGGCCAGGTTCACGTTCTGGACTTCGACCCTGAACCGGGCCCGGCTGAAGCCGCGCTTCGGAAGCCGTCGCTGGAGCGGCATCTGACCGCCCTCGAACCAGGCCGGGATCCTGGCGCCGGTGCGGGCGGTCTGCCCCTTTCCGCCCCGTCCGGAGGTGGTGCCGTGACCGGACCCGTTCCCGCGTCCGACCCGCTTGCGGGGCCTGTGGGCGCCGGGGGGGGGCCTGAGCTCGTGGATCTTCATGTCTCCTCGACTTCGACCAGGTGACGGACCTTCTCGATCATCCCGCGAATGGCGGGGCTGTCCTTCTGCTCGACGCTCTGCTGATGCCCCCTGAGGCCGAGGGCCAAAAGGGTCCGGCGGAGGCGCTCCGGGTGCCCGCTGGCGCTCCTGACCTGCCGGATGACGAGCGTGACCGGTTTCTTGGCCATCCTTCGCTACTCCTCCCGGGCCGCGCTCGCCGGCGCCGCCAGGGCGGCGGGCTCGCCAGCCTCGACGGGCGGCACCCCCTCCGCCGGGACGCCCTCGGGGCCCGGAGACCCACCCTTCATCTCGGCCACGGTGATGCCGCGCTCGCGGGCCACGTCGGCCACCGTCCTGAGCCGCGTAAGCCCGTTCATCGTCGCCTTGACGACGTTGTGCGGGTTGTTCGAACCCAGCGACTTGGTCAGGATGTCGGCGATCCCGGCGCACTCCAGCACCGCGCGGACGGGTCCTCCGGCGATGACTCCCGTGCCGGGCGAGGCCGGCTTCAGGAGCACCCGCCCGGCGCCGAACTGGCCGTGGATCTCGTGCGGTATCGTGCTCCCCACGCGGGCGACCCGGACGAGGTTCTTCTTCCCGGCCTCGATTCCCTTGCGAATCGCGTCCGCCACCTCGTTCGCCTTCCCCATGCCGACCCCGACCTGCCCGTCCCCGTCGCCGACGGCGACCAGGGCGTTGAAGGAGAACCTCCGGCCGCCCTTCACCACCTTGGACACCCGGTTGATGAAGATGACGTTCTCGATGTACTCGCTTCTGCTGCCTCGACCGTTAGCCAAGTACGCTCCTCCGCTAGAAGTGCAGGCCGCCCTCGCGGGCGCCCTCGGCCAGGGCCTTGACCCGGCCGTGATAGATGTAGCCTGCGCGGTCGAACACGATCCCCTCGATCCCCTTCTCCCGCGCCAGCTCGGCCAGCTGCTTCCCGGTCGCGCGGGCCTGCTCGATCTTGGTCCCCCGCGCGCGCACCGACTGGCTGCTCACGCCGAGAATGGTCCTCCCCTGCGCGTCGTCGACCAGCTGGGCGGTGATGTTCTTCAGGCTCCGATGGACGACCAGCCGGGGCCGTTGTTCGGAGCCGGAGACCCGGCGGCGGATTCGCCGATGGCGCCGCCGCCTGACCCGTTCACGCTGCTGCGTCTTGCTTTCCATGACTCCTCCCGGCCTCGCTAGACGCCCGTCTTGCCGGCCTTGCGACGCACGTGCTCGCCCTCGTACCGGATGCCCTTGCCCTTGTACGGTTCCGCCTTCCGGTAACCGCGGATCTCCGCCGCCACCTGGCCGACCACCTGCTTGTCCGCTCCGCGCACCTCGATGACGGTGGGCTGCGGGGTGACGATCTCGATCCCCTCCGGGGCCTCGTACTCGATCGGGTGCGAGAAGCCGAGGCTCAGCTTGACCTTCCGGCCTTTGCCCTCGGCGCGATACCCGACCCCCACGATCTCGAGCCGCCGCGAGTATCCCTCCGTTACCCCTTCCACCATGTTGGCTACCAGCGTCCGCGCGAGACCATGAAGGGCCTTGTCGCGGGGCTGTTCGGTAGGACGCGTGACCACGATCCGGCCGTCCTCCAGACGGGCGCCGATCCGCGTCGGGATCCGCCCGGCCACCTGGCCCTTGGGGCCCTTGACACGAACGTGCTGCCCCTCGATCGAGACCTCGACCTTGTCGGGGATGGAGATGGGCTTCTTGCCGATTCTCGACATCGTCGCCTACCAGACGCGGGCCACGACCTCGCCGCCGATGCCCGCCTCGCGGGCCTCGCGGTCGGTCAGCAACCCTCTGGACGTGGACACGATCGCGGTCCCGATGCCGCCCCTAACCCGGGGCAGCCTGTCGCGCTTCCTGTACACCCGGAGCCCGGGCCGGGAGACACGCTCGATCCCGTGCAGGACGGGCTGTTCGTCATGGTACTTCAGATATACCCTCAGCACGCCCTGCTTCCCGTCGTCCAGGACCTTGTAGTTCTGGATGTAGTGGTTCTCGAGGAGGATGCGGGCGATCTCCACCTTGATTTTGGACGCCGGGATGTCGACGCGCTTCTGCCGGGCCCGGCAGGCGTTCCGGATGCGCGTGAGGCAGTCGGCGACAGGATCGGTCATCACCATGTTTCCATCTCCTACCAGCTGGCCTTTCTCACTCCCGGTATTTCCCCTCGAAGCGCGAGCTCCCGGAAGCAGATCCGGCACAGCCCGAACTGGCGCAGAAAGGCCCGCGCGCGGCCGCAACGGTTGCATCGGTTCACCCTGCGCACCTCGAACTTCGGCTTCTTCTTGTTCTTCGCGATCCAGGACTTCTTTGCCAAAGCCTTCCCTCCCGGGACTAGGCGTTCGCACCGGCCTGCCGGGCCGCCTGACGGCGAAACGGCATGCCAAAGGATGACAGCAGCGCCATGGCCTCGTCGTCGCGCTCGGCCGTGGTCACGATCGTGATGTCCATGCCGTGGACCTTGTCCACCTTGTCGTAATCCACCTCTGGGAAGATGAGCTGCTCCTTGATCCCGAGGGTGTAGTTCCCACGCCCGTCGAACGAGCGCGTCGGCACGCCGCGGAAGTCGCGAATCCGGGGAATCGCCACGTTGATCAACCGGTCCAGGAACTCGTACATCCGATTCCCGCGCAACGTCACCTTGGCGCCGATCGACATTCCCTCACGGAGACGGAAGTTCGAGATCGACTTCTTGGCACGCGTCACGGTCGGACGCTGGCCGGTGATCGCGGCCAGCTCGCTGACCGTGGTGTCGAGGAGCTTGGGATTGTCGATCGCGTCTCCCATCCCCACGTTGATGACGATCTTCTCGATTCGCGGAACCTGGTGCGGGTTTTCGTAGCCGAA
>DATEDS010000205.1:0-4432 GCA_035281565.1 Gemmatimonadota bacterium | reverse complement strand
GGTCCGTCGGCGAGGATCCCGTCGAACGTCGCCAGGGCCTCTTCGGTGCGCCCGGCGAGGGCGAGGGCGCGGGCGACCCTCAGGGCCAGCCCGCGGCGCGCCACCGGGTCCGTCGTCCCGGCGCGGTAGGATTCGTAGGCGGTCAGGGCCGCGTCGTGGTTCCCCGCCGCCAGCTCGGCCTCCGCGAAGGCGAGAGCCACCTGGTTCTGGTGCGCATACTCCGGGTTCTTCTCGAGCAGCGTCCGGAAGGCCTCGACCGCCCGGTCGTGATCGCCGGTCGTCAGGTCGAGCATCGCCCGTTCGTACAGGACCTCCGGGGAGAGCGTCCCGTCTCCGCCTTCGATCAGCGGCGCCAGCTCGACGCGCGCCGCCTGGGCGTCGCCGGCGAGCCGCTCGCTGCGGGCCATCCGGAGGCGGGCCTCGGCCGCGGCGTCGGAATCGGGGAAGCGCTCCAGGAACCGCCGGAAGGCCGCGACGGCGTCCGCGTGCCGCTCGAGTCGCGCCAGCGACCTCCCGAGCAGCAGCAGGGCGTCATCGGCGTACCGCGATCCAGGGTCCCGGGCGAGGATGATCCCGCTCTTTTCCGCCGCGCGCTCGAACGACGCCCGCGCCTCGGCCGGCAGGGAGTCGCCGGCGCCGGCGCTCAGCCGTTCCCCCTCTTCGAACGCCTGCTCGGCATTGTAGTAGGTGTTGACCGATCCGCAGCCGCCGATGAGGAAGGCCGCCGGAACGAGCAGCCCCCGGATACAGCCGAGGGCCCGGCTAGCGGGCCACCAGGCGCCGGCCGTAGCCGTCGAGGTATCCGAGCAGGCTCGTGGCCAGCCCATCGACGAGCCGGGTGCGGAAGGCGGAATCATTGAGGAGGGCTTCCTCCCGAGGGTTGCTGATGAAGGCCATCTCGAACAAAACGGCCGGCATGTACGCGCCGTTGAGGACGAAGAAGCCGGCCTGCTTGACCCCCCGGCTCTCGAGCGGGAGGCGGCCGTCGAGCTCGACCTGGATCGTCTCGGCGAGGGCGCTCGACTCGCGCAGATACTCGTTCTGCGCGAGGTCCCAGAGGATGAAGTTTAACTCGTCCAAGGACTCGGGGTCGATCTCGGGGCGCTCGTAGCGGATGGCCGAGTTCTCCATCTTCGCGACCCGGCGCGCGTCTTCGCTTTTGGCCGCCGACAGGAAGTACGTCTCGAACCCTTCGGCGGACCGGCTCTCGGCCGAGTTGGCGTGGATCGAGACGAACAGATCGGCCTGCTCACGGTTGGCGATCCGGGTCCGCTCGCCCAGAGCGAGGAAGCTGTCGTCGTCCCTGGTGAGGACCACCTCGACCCCGTCCTCCCGGCCGAGCCGCTCGGCCAGCGCGCGGGCGACCCTGAGCGTGACATCCTTCTCTCGTGTTCCCTCCGGGCCGATGGAACCGGGATCCCGCCCGCCGTGGCCGGCGTCGATCACGATCCTCCACGCGCCGCGGGTCGTCCTGACCGGAGCCGCCGCGGGTCGAATGTCGGCGGCCGGTACGGTCGGGGTCGCGACGCTCGGGGCTGCGACGGGCGCTGGCTCACGGGCGGTCTCAGGACGGTCGGCGGCGGCGACCATCTCCCCGTGCGCCGCGATCGACTGGATGGGCTCGGGGGCGGGCGGATCGACCCGGACGTCGGCGGCCAGCCGGATGGCCGCCTCCTCCGCGCCGCCGGATCGGACGACGACCTCGAAGCCGCGTGGCTCCCGGAGAGGGGCCACCGCGTAGACCGCGGCCCGGGGGTCGAGCCAGAGGGTGAGCGCGGAGCCGTCGCGCTCGCGCTCGACCGCCACGCTGTCCACGAGGCCGATCCCGCGAAGACCGTCGGCCACCGCGGCCGGGATCGTCTGCCCGGCGATCCTGATCCGGAGCCGGCCGGGGGTCCCGTCGTCCACCTCGAGGTCGGGGACCGCCGACATCCGGAAGCCGAGCCGGGTCCGGTCGGACTCGACCCGCAGGTCGATCCGGTCGAGGTCGCCGGGAGCGGGACGCTCGGAGAGCGTGCCTCCCCCGGGCGCCGGTCCCCCCCGGTAGGGCAGGGGACGGGGTCCCTCGGACGTCGAGACCGGGGCCGGGAAGCGGCCCGGCCAGAGGAGCGGCAGAAGATTGTCGAGGGCGGTGGCCGGGATGAAGAAGCCGGTGGCGTCCTTCTGCGCGGGGCGGACGAGCTGGTACCAGCGCCCGTCCACCTCGACGTAGGGGATCCGCCGGCGAACCACGAGCCGGCGGTCGTCGACGACCAGGGCCGCCGCCTCGGAGCTCTCGGCCTCGACCCGTCCCCCGAGCAGGCGGGCGACCGTCGAAAGCGCCACGTACCGCTCGCCCTGCACCTCGATCACCGGGACCTCGCGGACGACCCCGTCGACCGCCACCTCCACCGACTGGGCCGCGCACGGAACGGCCGAAGCCACCAGAAGGACCGCCAGGGCGAACGACCGGACCGTCATCGGCGTCGCCCGATCTCGCGCTCGACCTCGCGGTCGAGCTGGCGGCGGCGGAGCGCCTCGCGCTTGTCGTGCTGCCTCTTCCCGCGCGCCAGACCGAGCGTCACCTTGGCCCACCCGCGGCGAAAGTGCACGTCCAGGGGAACGATCGTGAGTCCCTTCTGCTCGGTACGGCCGGCCAGGGCGTGGAGCTCGCTCTTGCTCAGTAGCAGCTTCCTCCGGCGTCGGGGGTCGGCGTTCCAGCGGTCGGCCGGATCGTAGGGACTGATGTGGACGCCGTGGAGCCACGCCTCGCCACCCTCGATCGTGGCGTACCCGTCCTGCAGGTTCACGTTCCCGTCGCGCACGGACTTCACCTCGGGCCCCATGAGGACGAGACCCGCCTCGAAGGTCTCGAGGATCTCGTACTCGTGGCGGGCCTTGCGGTTCTGCGCGACAAGGGCGGACTTCTCGGTCATGGCGAAAACGGGAACTCGGCGAACGACGTCCGAAGGATGGGGGTGACGAACGTTAGGGGAGCGCCGGGCCGAGGGCAAGCCAGAGAGGGCGTCCGCTCGATTGACAACCTCCCCGACGCGGCGATATTTGCCCCGTTCCGTGGCATGCTGCCCAAGTGGCGGAACTGGTAGACGCGCACGATTCAGGGTCGTGTGGGCTCACGCCCGTGGGGGTTCGACTCCCTCCTTGGGCACCATGCCGGAACGATCGCTGGCGCCTCCGCGGGCGCGTTGTCTTTTGGGGGTCTGCGGGGTACACTTCCGACGATGCTCAAGCTGATCATCCTCGTACTTCTCTTCTTCTGGCTCGCTCGTCAGGTAGCCCGTCTGATTCCCAAGATCGAGATCACGATCGACCAGGGAGGTCGCGAGGACGTCCGGGTCTTCGCCGTCATGCGCGAGCACTTCCCCGACCAGTACGAGCGCTACAAGCACGGGCTCCTCTCCGAGGCGGAGGAGCGCGAGCTGTATCTGGACTGCGTCGAGATCCTGGGCGCCCGTCAGGAGATCGAACGTCTCTAGTCTTCCCGGAGACAACATGCCCCACGTTCTCGAGCAGGAGATCCGTCTGTTCTCTCGTGACGAGGCCGAGCGCATGCTGCCGCTCGTCCGCTCGATCGTGCGCGGGATGATGGAAGACCACGCCGAGAGACAGGCCCTGCTGGACCGGCTCGATCCCGGTGGCGAGCCCGGCCGCGTCCGGCCCGAGATCGACGCGCTCACCGACCGTCTCGTGGAAGGCGCCCGGGAGCTCGAGCGGCTTGGAGCGGAATTCAAGGGGGTCGAGCTCGGACTCGTGGACTTCCCGACTCTCCGCGACGGACGGCTCGCCTACCTCTGCTGGCAGTACGGCGAGGACAGGATCCGCTTCTGGCACTCCGTCGAAACGGGCTACGCCGGTCGCCGGCTCCTGGACGACGACTGAGCCCGGCGGCCCGACGATCGCGTAACGGAGGCCGCCCCGGGAAGGGCCGCCGGACCGGCCTCCTCGACATCCGATCCTCCGAATGGCCGCTCGTATGGGCGCTCTTCGGCTGGTTCTTCCTCCTCACCTCTCTCCAGCACCTCATCAAGCCGGCCCGGAACGCGTTCTTCCTGAGCACGGCCGGCGCGGCCAACCTGCCCTGGGCCTACATCGCGGGGGCGGTCGTTTCGGCGGTCGCGACCCTGGCCTACGGCCGCTGGATCGCGCCGCTCGGCCGACGCCGCCAGATCCTCGGCACGCTGGCCGCGGTGGCGGCGTCGCTGTTCCTCTTCTGGCTCACCATGCGACGCCCGACGGCGTGGTCGGCCGGCTCGTTCTACGTCTGGGTCAACGTCTTCACGCTCTTCCTGGTGAGCCAGTTCTTTCTCGTCGTGAACGACGTCTTCGATCCGCGGCAGGCCAAGCGGCTGCTCGGGTTCGTCGGCGCGGGTGGCCTGGCGGGCGGCGTCGCCGGCAGCGCCGGAGCCGGGCTCCTGGCCCACCCGCTGGGATC
>DATEDS010000204.1:0-12344 GCA_035281565.1 Gemmatimonadota bacterium | reverse complement strand
GCCCGCCGGGCCGACGTCCTCCTCGAGGCGAGCGGCAACGTGGATCTGAAGACCGTCCGCATGATCGCCGAGACGGGGGTCGACTGGATCTCGGTCGGTGCCCTCACCCACTCGGCTCCGGCGCTCGACCTTTCCTGCCTGATCGAGCGGACGTGAGCGTGTCGGGGTGGGACGCCGAGAGTTTCCGGCGGCAGCTCGGGATCCCGGTCGTGGAGCATGGCGCGGTCGGCTCGACCATGGACGAGGCCCGCGCGGAGGGGCCGGTGCCCCGCCTCCACGTCGCCCGCGAGCAGCGGGCCGGACGGGGACGCCACGGCCGGCCCTGGAAGAGCCCGGCGGGGAACCTTTACGCGACCCTGGTCTGGCCGGACCCGGAGGAGCGGCTCGGGCCGGGCGTCCTGGCGGCGATCCAGTCGGAGGTCGCCGACGCCATCCGCGGGGCCGGCGGTCCCCCGGCCCGCTGCAAGTGGCCGAACGACGGGTTCGTCGAGGGGCGAAAGTGGAGCGGGCTCCTGGCCGAGCGGGACGGGAACCGGGGAAGCCTCCGGATCGGGGTGGGCGCCAACCTGGAGGCGATCCCCGAGGGGGCGGCGCTCGAGGCGACCGCCCTACTGGTTCACTGGCCGGCCGGTCCCGGCCCCCACGGGGCCGCGTGTCTGATCCTGGAAGCCGCCCTCGCCGTCCTGCGGGACGGGGAGGCGGGGATCCGGCGCGGGCTCGCCCGCTGGCCGGCCGTCGACCTGTGGAGGGTCGGCGACCCGCTCCAGGTCGAGGGTCCGGGCGGACTCCTCGAAGGCCGTTACGGAGGCGTCTCGGCCGATGGCCGGCTGGTCCTCGAGACCGCGGGCGGAACGACGCGGATCGCGGCCGGCGAGGCCGTCCGGCTCCACCGGCAGGGGGCGTGAAGGGCCGCTATCTTCCGCGGCCGTGCTGCTTGTCGTCGACATCGGCAACTCCTCGACCGTCATGGGGATCCGGGCGGACGACGGGTCGATCGTCCGGCGCTGGCGGATCCGGTCCGACGCCGAGCGGACGCCCGACGAGCTCGGGGTCGTCCTGGGCGCGCTCCTGGACGGGGCGCCGGCCGGCCTACGGTCCGGGTGCGTGGCGTCGGTCGTACCGCCCCTGACCGGCGTCCTGGTCGAGGCCGCGCGGGACCATCTCGGGATCGAGATCGAGGAGTTCCGGTTCGGGCCCGAGCTCGGGATCCGCCTCGACGTCGACGAGCCGGGGCGGGTCGGGCCGGACCGGGTCGCCAACACGCTGGCCGCCCACCTCGAACATCCCGGACCGGCCATCGTCGTCGATTTCGGGACCGCCACCAACTTCGACGTCGTCTCCCCGGAGGGCGCGTTCCTTGGCGGCATCATCGCGCCGGGCCTGGAGAGCGGCTTCGAGCGCTTCGCCGCCCGGACCGCGCTCCTCCCGCGGATCGCCCCCGCCTTTCCGGGCTCGTTCATCGGCCGGGACACGGTCGCCAACCTGCAGATCGGGGTCTACCGCGGCGCGACGGCCATGGTGGACGGGCTGGTGGAGGGCCTCCGGGAGGAGTGGCGGAGGGACGCGCGGGTGATCGCCACCGGGGGTCTCTCCCGGATGGTGGCCCCGCACTGCCGGACGGTCGACGTCCTGGACCCCGACCTGACTCTGAAAGGCGTCGGGTGGGGGTACGACCGGCAGCATCCCCGGACGGTCTGAAACGGGCCGGTTCGCAGCTTGACAGCACCGGCCCCGCCGACTATCCTTCTTAGCAGTCCTGCTCGGCGAGTGCCAGACCCCCGAACGCCGAGAGATAGTCACCAAAACCCACTTTTCAACCACTATCAGGAGGCTTGATTTTACATGGCCACCAAGCTGAATCCCCTGGCGGACCGGGTCGTCGTGAGGCCGCTGGAGGAGAAGGAAACCAAGAAGGGCGGGATCATCATCCCCGACACGGCCAAGGAGAAGCCCCAGGAGGGCACCATCGTGGCCGTCGGGCCGGGCAAGGTCGCCGAGAACGGCGAGCGGATCAAGCTCGAGGTCAAGAAGGGCGACCACGTGCTGTACAGCAAGTACGCCGGCACCGAGGTGAACGTCGACGGGGAGGAGCTGCTCATCATCAAGGAGAGCGACATCCTCGCCACGATCTGAAGCATATCACAGGAGGCTCAGGAAACCATGGCCAAGGAACTGAAATTCGACGTGTCGGCACGGTCGGCCCTGAAGCGCGGGGTCGACAAGCTGGCCGACGCGGTGAAGGTGACGCTCGGCCCGAAGGGCCGGAACGTCGTCCTCGACAAGAAGTTCGGCTCTCCGACGGTGACCAAGGACGGGGTCACGGTCGCCAAGGAGATCGAGCTCGATGACGCGGTCGAGAACATGGGCGCCCAGATGCTCAAGGAAGTGGCGTCGAAGACCAGCGACATCGCCGGTGACGGCACCACGACCGCGACCGTCCTGGCGCAGGCGATCTTTCGCGAAGGCCTCAAGTCGGTGACCGCCGGGCTCAATCCGATGAGCCTGAAGCGCGGCATCGACCAGGCCGTGGATACGGTCGTCGAGCAGCTCCAGAAGCTGTCGGTCACGACCAAGGGGAAGAAGGAGATCGCCCAGGTCGGCACGATCTCGGCCAACAACGACTCCGAGATCGGCGACCTGATCGCCGACGCGATGGAGAAGGTGGGGAAGGACGGCGTCATCACGGTCGAGGAGGCGAAGAGCCTCGAGACCTACCTGGAGACCGTGGACGGCATGCAGTTCGACCGCGGCTACCTGTCCCCGTACTTCGTCACCAACCCCGACAAGATGGAGGCGGAGCTCGAGGAGGCGTACATCCTCATCCACGACAAGAAGATCTCGACGATGAAGGACCTGCTTCCGGTCCTCGAGAAGGTCGCCCAGGCGGGGCGGCCGCTCCTCCTCATCGCCGAGGACATCGAGGGCGAGGCGCTGGCGACCCTGGTCGTCAACAAGATCCGCGGGACCCTCAAGGTCGCGGGGGTCAAGGCGCCCGGCTTCGGTGATCGCCGCAAGCAGATGCTCCAGGACATCGCGGTCCTGACCGGCGGCCAGGTGATCTCGGAGGAAGTCGGCTTCAAGCTCGAGAACGTGGTCCTGAAGGACCTCGGGCAGGCCAAGCGGGTCGTCATCGACAAGGACAACACGACCCTCGTCGACGGCGCCGGCAAGCAGGCCGACATCCAGGGCCGGATCAAGGCCATCAAGCAGCAGATCGAGACGACGACGTCGGACTACGACAAGGAGAAGCTGCAGGAGCGGCTGGCCAAGCTGGCGGGCGGCGTGGCGGTCATCAACGTCGGAGCCGCGACCGAGACCGAGATGAAGGAGAAGAAGGCCCGCGTCGAGGACGCGCTGCATGCGACCCGGGCGGCCGTCGAGGAGGGCATCGTGCCCGGCGGCGGCGTGGCTTTTCTCCGCTCCCAGAAGGCGCTCGACAAGCTCGTGCTCGAGGACACCGACGAGCAGCGTGGCGTCGAGATCGTGAAGAAGGCCCTCGAAGAGCCGGCCAAGTGGATCATCCAGAACGCCGGTCTCGAGGGTGCGGTCTACGTCGAGAAGATCAAGGCCGAGCGGAAGACCGTGGGGTTCAACGCCCAGACCATGCAGTTCGAGGATCTCATGGAGGCGGGCGTGATCGACCCGACCAAGGTGGCGCGTACCGCGCTCCAGAACGCGGCCTCGATCGCGGGGCTCCTCCTGACGACCGAGGCGGTCGTGGTCGAGAAGCCCGAGGAGGAGAAGAAGATGCCCATGCCGGGCGGCGGCATGGAGGACATGTACTAATCGCCACCTGGCTCGACGGGCGGGAGGCGGGGGGCCGCAAGGCCTCCCGCCTCTTCCTTTTTAGACCCTGGCTTCGTGGTCTCGGCGTCGTCGCTCTCCTCAACTTGCTGTTCCTGGGGTTGGGCCTCGCGACCACGTCGCTCCCGCGCGAGCCCTTCCGGGAGCGGATACGCCAGGCCTTCGCCGACGGCGCATTGGTCGAGGAAGACTGGCTGCCGTTCGATGCTTGGAGGGGATCGCACCAGTACGACGAGTGCGTGATTTTCCAAATGCTCGCCAACCCTGCCGAGCTCGGCCTTGCCGACGCGCTCGGCCCAACGGCCTACAGCCTGGACGAGACGTACTCGCAGAAGTGCCTGACACTGCACCGTCTCGTGGTGGAGCGGGTGGATCCATCCGTCATGCTCTCGAGCCGGTACACCCGGTACTGGCACGGCACGATGCCGGTCGCCGCCGGCCTGCTGCTGGCCATGGACCTCGAGAGCAGCCGCAAGGTCCTCAAGGCCGCCGCCTATGGCGCCCTGCTCCTGCTGCTGGGTCTGGCGCTGTTGTCGACCACCGGTCCACCGCGGTGGGTGGGAAGCTCGGCAGCACTCTGCGGACTCCTCTTCTGGGGTCTGCCCTATTTCGGCCAGGCGTTCAGCCGCGCGCCGGGGGATATCCTCGTCGTATTGGGGCTGTGCGGCCTGCTCGTCTGGAGACGGGGGCTCGACGACCGGACTCGACTCGTCCCCTACGCCTGCGCGTTCGGAGCTGGCATTGCGTACCTCGAGTTCCTGACCGGACAGCTGCCCACGGCGGGGGGCTTCATGTTCGCTTTCGCCTACGCCTTGAAGCTCCGGTCTGGCACGAAGTCCCGTCGCAGCGCCTGGATCCACGCCGGCGTGGGACTCGTGGCCTTCGCCCTTGGGGCCGGCGTCACCGTGGCCCTGAAGCAGGTTCTGGCGCTGGCCGTCCTCGGCACGGAGGGGCTGGAAGCCTTTGCTGGCAACCTGAGGCTCTACCTGCAGCCGGCGGTGTCGGACGAGTACTCGCTGCCGGGCTTCCTGCTGCCGCTGGGGAGATTCTTCCGCCAGGGCGTCGCCCTCACCCACGGCAGCGCGGCCGGAGCCACTCTCCTCTTCCTGCTCTCCACTCTCGCCTGGGTCGTGGCCAGCGGGCTGGCCCTGGCCCGTGCCCTCCGGGGGCCGCGTTCACTGGCCGCGGTAAGCGACCAGCTGGCGCTGCTGACCGGAGCGGCGGTCGTATTCGCCTGGATCTTCCTCTTCCAGCACCACACCTTCATCCACGCTTCCATGATGGTGCGGATCTCGATCGTGCCGATCGCGCTCGGCTGGGCCGCGCTCGTCTGGCAACTGCAGTCCGGCCCGGGTCGCGGGTACGGGGCGACCACGCCGACGGCATGAGTTCCGCGCCGGATCGGCCCGGACGGATGGAACCGGACGCCGGAAGCGGGTATATTCATTGCAGGTACAAAGGCTTCGTTCTCGTGGGGGCGATACGGCTTCGACGGGGATGGATGGAGCAGAAGCAGCAGGTCGTGCATCTCAGGTCCACACGTTAAACGGTCCTGGGAACCTAGTAGCTGCGAACGACAACTTCGCGCTGGCTGCGTAAAACCACGTAGCCCGATCCGCTCCGGGCCGCCGCCCGCCGGCGGGAGATGGATCGACGACAAAGCGGGCTGGTCGCGCGCCGCGCCTTCTGGCGCGTGACGAGAGCCTGGCTTCGGTCGGGACGAGGGCTCACCCGGCGGCTGGCGCGTCGGCGGCAGGCCGTCCGGGGACAACACTCAGCCGACTAAACCTGTAGCGGCTTCTGCAACGACATCTTCGGACGCGGGTTCGACTCCCGCCGCCTCCACCAGAACGAACGGGGGCCCGGCCACCAGCGGGCCCCCTTCTTTTCTCCGGCGGCCCCACTCGGCCTATATTGTCCGCTCATGTATCCGATCCTCTTCCGCGTCGGCGATTTCACGGTCACCTCCTACGGGGTCATGCTGGTCCTGGCCTTCATCGGGGCGGGGCTGGTGGTGGCGAGCGAGTGGCGGCGCCGCGGATGGGACGCCGGCCACGCCCAGGACATCGTCCTGGCGGCGATGATCGGCGGGATCGGGGGCTCCAAGCTGTACTGGGCGATCGCCCAGGGAGACGAGTTCCTGGCCGAGCCCCTGGGCACCCTCTTCAGCCGCGGTGGGTTCACCTACTGGGGAGGACTGGTGGGCGGGATCCTGTGCGTGGTCGGGTGGCTAAAGTGGCGCAGATACCCGCTGCGCCCGGCCGTCGACTCGTGCGCCATCGCGATCCCGGTCGGGTACATGCTCGGCCGGACGGGGTGCTTCCTGGTCGGGGACGACTACGGCAAGCCCACCGACCTCCCGTGGGGAATCGCCTTCCCCGAAGGGAGCCCGCCGACCGCGGTGCCCGTCCATCCCACCCAGCTCTACGAGATCGGGATGACGCTCCCGATCTTCCTACTGCTCTGGTTCCAGCGCGACCGTGGCTATCCGGACGGGTTCCTGTTCTTCGAGTTCATGGTGCTGGCCGGGATCGAGCGGTTCGTGGTCGAGTTCTGGCGGGTCAACGTGGTGATCGCCCTGGGGCTGACCGCCGCGCAGTGGATCGCGCTCGGCTTCTTCGTGGTCGGCCTCGCCGGCATCGTCTGGGTCCGACGCGTCCCCGCCCGCTCCAGGACCGCCCCTCAGCCCGTAGCCTAGCTGCCTCCGCCTCCGCCGACCGGAATCGCGGCGGCGATCATGTCGAAGGTAGTCTTGATGTTCTGACCCAGCAGCGCGACCGCCCCGATCACGATGAGCGCGATCAAGGCCAGCAGCATCGCGTACTCGACCAGGTCCTGGCCCGACTCGTCGGACCAGAAGGATCTCCACAGCCTGAACATGGATGGGACCTCCGTTTCTCCGGTTGGCCGACCGTCGTATAGAGTGGATGATCGGCACTCCCGTGGCTGTCAGAAGTCGGACAAGTCCTACGGTGTTCCAGCCGACGCCATCGCGTCCTGATCCTAGAAAATCTCCAGGTTGATGTACTTGCGCGGGTTCTGCTGGAGGTCGGTCATGAGGGCCTGGGCCTCCACGATGAACCGGTCCAGCCGCTCGTACAGGGTCGGGTCGTTGACCAGCTTGGCCATCGTCCCCTCGCCTCCCTTGAGCTCCTGGATGAGGACCTGGCCCTCGCGGATGGTCGTGACCAGCTCGTCGTAGAGCTCCTCGTCCTGGATCAGCCGCCCGAGCGTGCCGTCTCCCTCCCGGATCGACGTGGTCAGCTGCTCCAGGTCGCCGGTCGTGGTCACCAGCTGCTCGTAGAGTCGTTCGTCGTTGATGAGCGCGGCCAGCGTCCCGTCGCCCGTCCGGACCTCCTCCAGCAGCGTCGTCCCCCGCTGGGAGAGCGCGAGCCACTCGTCGTAGAGCTCGGGGTCGTTGATGAGCTTGCCGAGCGTTCCCTGGCCCTCGTTGACGGCGGCGATGATCTGCCGGCTGCCTTCGAGCGAGGTGACCAGCTCCTCGACGCCGATGGCCGCCCGCGCGATCAACCCCTCGTAATCGATCGGCCGCTCGTTCATCACGATGTCGCCTTCCTCGAGGATCGGCTCGCGCGGGTCGCCCACGTCCAGGTCCAGGTACTTGTCCCCGAGCAGGCCGACCGTCCCGATCTTGACCCTGGACGAACGGGTCACCTTCTCGCGCACGTCCCGCTCGACGTCGAACGCGACGATGACCGCGCGGTCGCCGAGCGAATCCCCGTAGGCGGCCAGCAGTCGCTGGTCCAGGCTGTCCCGCGAGCGCTCGTCGATGAACCGGACCTCTTCCACCGAGCCCACGTCCACGCCCGCCAGCCGGACCGGAGCGCCGGCCGACAGGCCCGACACGGTCGGCATGAGCGTGTAGAGCGTGTACTTGGGCGAGAAGATGCCCACCCGTCCGCCCAGCGTGAACAGGGCGGTGATGAAAAGGGCGAGGCTCACCGACACCAGGACCCCGACCTTGAGCTCGGACCAGGTGATGTATTCCGATCGTCTCACGAAGCGACCATGCGAGCGTCGATGAATTCACGGACGTACGGCTCGTCGGTCGTCCGGATCGCCTCCGCATCGCCCTCGAAGATGATGTCGCCGTCTTTCAGCATCGCGAACCGGTCGCCCACCGTGAGCGCCGATTCGATGTCGTGGGTCACCACGATGCTGGCCACCTTCTCCCGGTCGCGGAGCTTGTTGATGAGGACGTTGATGGTCTCCGCGGTGATGGGATCCAGCCCGGTCGTCGGCTCGTCGTAGAGGACGATCCTGGGGCTGCCCATGATCGCGCGGGCCAGGGCGACCCGCTTCTTCATCCCGCCCGAGAGCTCGGCCGGCATCTTGAGGGCGACCGTCGGTTCGAGATCCACGAAGGAGAGTTTCTCGGCCACCAGCCGCTCGATTTCCTCCTCCTCGTGATCACCCTCGTCGCGCAGCCGGAAGGCCAGGTTCTCGCCCACCGTCAGGGAGTCGAACAGGGCGCCCCCCTGGAAGACCATGCCGATGCCCCGGCGGACCTCGTCCAGGACCTCCTGGTTGGCCTTCGTCACGTCGACGCCGTGGACGAAGACCCTTCCCCTGCTGGGCTCGAGGAGACCCAGGATGATCTTCAGGATCGTGCTCTTCCCCTGACCGGAACCTCCCATGACGACCAGCGTCTCGCCTCGGTCGACCTCGAGCCAGATGCCGTCCAGGACCACGTGGTCGCCGAAGGCGAGGTGGACGTCCTCGAGGTCGATCATCCGGTTCTCCGGGTCGGGAGGTCGGTCCCGGCCCATGACGCCGCGCGGATGCCAGTCGGGGTCGGGGACGAGATCCGGATGACCCTTGGCAACTCGGTTTCGACGGCTGCGGAACATGATTCTCGAATTTACGCCCGGATTCCGGTCAGTGCCCGAAGATCTCGATGAAGAGCTTGGTCAGGAAGAAGTCCGATGCCAGGACCAGGACCGAGGAGACGACCACGGCCTGCGTGGTCGAGCGGCCGACGCCCTCGGTGCCGCCTCGGGTCCGCAGACCGAGGTAGCAGGCCACGGTCGTGATCAGGAAGCCGAACACGAACGGCTTGGCGAGCCCGGTGAAGAGGTCGCTGAAGAAGATCCCGCTCCAGACCGCACTCCAGTAGGTGGAGACCCCCTGGTTCAGCGTGAGCCAGGCGATCAGCTGGCCGCCCACGATGGCGATGAAATCGGTGCAGACGGTCAGGACCGGGAGCATGACGAGCCCGGCCTGAACCCGAGGTTTGACGAGCTTCTTGATGGGATCGGTGCCCATCGCCTCGAGCGCGTCGATCTGCTCGCCGACCCGCATCGAGCCGAGCTCGGCGGCGATACCCGAGCCGACCCGCCCCGCGACCATGAGGGCGGTCAGGACGGGCCCGAGCTCGCGGACCACCGAGGCGGAGACGAGCTGGCCGACGAACAGGGTGGCGCCGAAGTCCGCGAGCTGGACCGCCGACTGGAGCGCCAGCACCATCCCGGTGAAGATCCCGGTCAGGCAGACGATGAGGAGCGACTGGACGCCGAGCACGTCCATCTGGACCCAGGTATCCCGCCAGTAGAGGGGAGGCCGCACGAAAGCCGAGAACGTCCGCCCCACCAGGATCGTCAGGTTCTGGATCTCGAGGAGCGCGCTCTTGACAGGCCGGGTGAGCGTGGCGGCGTTCACGGCGGCCAACCTAGGAGCGCCCTGACGGGCCCACAAGGCCGCGGGGTGGGCCGGACGCGGACGGGGAGTAACTTGCGCCCATGCGGGAGCTTCTGAAGACCGACGAGAGCCGTCTCGACGGCCGCGGACCGACCGAGCTGCGCCCGACGACGCTCGAGCGGGACGTCCTCGACTATCCGGAGGGGTCGTGCCTGATCGCGGTCGGCCGGACCCGCGTCCTCTGCACGGCCTCGCTCGAGGAGGGGGTACCGCCCTGGCTCCGCGGTCGGGGCGGCGGGTGGCTGACCGCCGAGTACCGGATGCTCCCCCGGGCGACCCACACGCGGACGATCCGCGAGTCGAGCCGCGGCCGGCTGGGGGGCCGGACCCAGGAGATCCAGCGGCTGATCGGCCGCAGCCTCCGGAGCGTGACCGATCTCAAGGCCCTGGGCGACCGGACCGTCTGGCTGGACTGCGACGTTCTCCAGGCCGACGGCGGGACGCGGACGGCGTCGATCACCGGCGCCATGGTGGCCCTCTACGACGCCCTCTACCGGAACGAGGAGATCGCCGCCCGGCACCCGGTCCGGGAGTTCGTGGCCGCGACGTCGGCCGGCGTCGTGGGCCGCTTCCCGGTCCTGGACCTGGCTTATGCGGAGGACTCGGTCGCCGAGGTCGACCTGAACCTGGTCATGACCGAGAGCGGGCGCCTGGTCGAAATCCAGGGGACGGCCGAAGGCGAGCCCTTCGACCGCCAGCTCCTGGACACCCTGGTGGACCTGGCGGCCGCCGGGATCCGCGAGCTCGTGGCGCTCCAGAAGGCGGCGCTCGGCCTGTGAGCCGGCTCGTCCTGGCGACGAGCAACCCCGACAAGACGCGCGAGATCGAGGAGCTGTTCCGCGGCCTGTCCGTCCGGATCGTCCCGGTGACCGGCCTCGTCCCCGGCTGGGCGGTCGAGGAGACCGCCGACTCCCTGGAGGGGAACGCGCTGCTGAAGGCGCGGGCCGCCCAGGAGGCGACGGCGGAGCCCGCCATCGCCGACGACACGGGCCTCTTCGTGGCGGCGCTGGGGGGAACGCCCGGGGTACGATCGTCCCGCTTCGCCGGGCCCGGCGCGACCTACGCCGACAACGTGCGCCGTCTCCTGGACGCCCTGGACGGGTGTCCCGAGGCCGAACGTGACGCGGTGTTCCGGACGGCGGTCGCCCTCGTCCGGCCGGACGGCCGGACAAAGCTCTTCCAGGGCGAGCTCTGGGGCCGCATCCTGGAGTCGCCCCGGGGCGAGGGCGGCTTCGGCTACGATCCCGTCTTCCTGGTCCCGGAGGAGGGCAGGACCCTGGCCGAGATCCCCCTGGAGAGGAAGAACGCGCTCAGCCACCGGTCCCGCGCCTTCCGGGCGGCGCGCGAATTTCTGGAGAGGCGCCCGGGCTGGCTCGAGGGCGCCGGCGATTGACCGGCGGGCGCCCCGGTTCCATACTCACCGGTGGACCCCAACGGAGGTGAAGCCATGAAGGTCCGCAACATCCTCGAGGAGAAGGGGGCGCCCGAGGTCCGCACGATCGACCCGGACCGGACGATCCAGGAGGCGATCCAGCGCCTGGTCGAGCACAACATCGGTTCGCTCGTCGTGGTCGACGGGGAAGGGGACATGGTCGGCATCATCACCGAGCGGGACATCCTGCGGGTCTGCGCTGGGGGAGCCGACCGGCTTGGCACGACACGGGTCGCCGAGGTCATGAGCCGCAACCTGATCGTCGGCGAGAGCAACGACTCGATCGACTACGTGATGGGGATCATGACCCAGAACCGGATCCGTCATCTACCGATCGTAGGCCGCCGGGGCCTGCGCGGCATGGTGTCGATCGGCGACGTGGTCAAGATCCAGCTCCACGAGAAGGAGTACGAGAACCGGCACCTCCGCGAGTACATTCAGGGGAGCTACTGAGCGTCGGGGCGTAGCGCAGCCTGGTAGCGCATCAGCTTTGGGAGCTGAGGGTCGCCGGTTCGAATCCGGCCGCCCCGACCACTCTCCGTCAAGATCCGCGGACTGCGTCGTGCGTCCCCCCTCCGACCCGCCTCAAAGTGACCCCTCCTCTTGTCAACGATATGACCGCACGCCTCTCACCGATGTGATACGCTCCACATGGGTCGCAACGACAGGCCATCAGGAGGAGAGAAGGATGTTTTCTCCCCGACCATCCTCGACCTGGCTGATCGCCGCCAGCCTGCTTTCCGTGACCCTGTTCCACGGTCCGGCTTTCGCCCAGCAGCGGATAATCCTTCCCGAGGGCACGGTCTTCACCGTGCGGACGGAGACGCCGTTGAGCTCCGGCTCGGCGCGCCAGGGAACCACATTTCAGACCACGGTCACCGATTCCGTCCTCGTTGAGGGGTTCACGGTGATCCCCGCGGGGAGCCGGGTCACCGGGGTCGTCACGGCGGTGCGATCCGCCGACGATCGGCAATCCGGGATCCTCGGGGTGAGCTTCGAACAGCTTCATCTTCGTGACGGGTCCACGGTCACGATCGACGGTCGGCTGACCAGCACCGATCCAGCCGAGCGACGACAGATCGACTCGCGTCCGGATACCCAAGTCGTCCTGGTCGGCGGGCGAAGCGGCGTGGGAGCGGCGATCGGCGGGGTCCAGAACCCCAACGATCCAGTGGGTAGCCTTCTCGGCGCGCTGGGGACCCTGCTCTCCGAAGGCGCAGACGTGAATCTCCCGTCCGGCACCACGCTCGCCGTTCAGCTCGAACGAGGATTGGCCCTTGCCGTCCAGGGCCCACGGCAAACGGCCGGTCCCGACGCGTTCGTGATCTTCACGAGTCCCGAGATGATTCGTGCCGCTCAACAGGAACTCAGTCGCCGGGACTACTACCGC
>DATEDS010000203.1:0-18407 GCA_035281565.1 Gemmatimonadota bacterium | reverse complement strand
CGCCAACCACCTGAGCGAGCTGGATCCGGGCGCGGTCCTGTTCGCGCTCGCCGAGCGGGAATCCTCGCGGATCGCCACGACCGCGATGTGGGAGTACTTCCCGCGCGCACGCACCGGTTCCCCGCTCTATGCGCTCGCGGTGTGGGGGCTGAACCTGGTGCCCCTCGTCCAGGCCGGTGACTGGCGACCTACTCTCCGGATCGCCGGCCGGGTCGCCGACCGCGGTGGGTCCCTGCTCGTCTTCCCCGAGGGCGAGCGCTCCATGGACGGAGGGCTGCTCCCGTTCCGCCGCGGGGTCGGCGTCATGGCCCGGGAGCTCCACCTCCCGATCGTCCCCTGCGGGGCGGCGGGTCTGCTGGCGGTCCTCCCCAAGGGAAGCCACTGGGCCCGCGGCTGCTGGCTCGGTCGGGCGCCGGTCGCGGTCCGGTTCGGTCGCCCGCTGCCGGCGCCGGGACCGGACGACGATCCGGCCGCCGTCGTGGCCGAGCTTCGGCGGCGGATCGAGCCGCTCGTCGAGGAGGCCGGCCGCGCGGCAACGAGGGAGATGCCGTGAAGCTGACCTGTGCCGGAGCCGCCCGCACCGTCACCGGGAGCTGCCACCTCCTGGAGGTCGGCGGGAAGCGGGTTCTGGTCGACTGCGGTCTCTTCCAGGGCGCGGTCGAGGGCCGGAATCGGGAGCCCTTCCCCTTCGACCCGGCGTCGCTCGACGCCGTGCTCGTCACCCATGCCCATCTGGACCACGTGGGGCGGCTTCCCCTCCTCGTCCGGAGCGGGTTCTCGGGCCCGATCCATGCCCTCCGCTCCACCCGGGCGATCGCCGAGGTCATCCTCTACGATGCGGCTAAGCTCCAGGCGGAGGACTACGAGCGCGCGCTGCGCCATATCGGCAAGGAGCCGGCTGAGTCCGAGGAGGGCCCACCCATCGAGGAGCCGTTGTACGGCGACCACGACGTGGCCGCCACGCTCGCCCTCTTCGCCGATGCACCGTTCGACTCCGGTCTCGACCTGGGTGGGGTGCGCGCGGCTTTCCACCCGGCGGGGCACATCCTCGGGAGCGCCTTCATCGAGATCGAGAGCCCGGAGGGGCGGGTGATCGCATCCGGGGACCTGGGAAACCGGGAGAGTGGGCTCCAGGCGGACCCGGCCCGACCCGCCGAGTGCGACGCCGTCCTCGTCGAGACGACCTATGCCGACCGGAACCACCGCTCGTGGAAGGCGACGGTGGAGGAGTTCGGCACAGTCCTCAAGGAAAGTCTGGCTGCCGGCGGCAACGTCATGATCCCCTCCTTCGCTCTCGAGCGGACCCAGGTCGTCCTCCACACGATCAGGACCCTCGTGCGGTCGGGGGAGATCCCCCACGCACCCGTATTCGTCGACTCGCCGATGGCGGGCAGGATGACGCATCTCTACAAGACCTGCGCCAACGAGTTCCTGCCCCCGATCGCCGAGGCGCTCGAGAAGGGCGAGGATCCCTTCGAGCCCGAGGGGCTCGAGTACACGCCCACCGTCGAGGAGTCGAAGAAGCTGAACGAGATCGAGGGCGGGGCGATCATCATCGCCGGATCGGGCATGATGACGGGCGGCCGGATCGTCCATCACCTCAAGCACAACCTGTGGCGGAAGGCAGCCAGCCTGATCGTGGTCGGTTATCAGGCCGAAGGCACGCTGGGTCGTAGGATCGTGGACGGCGTGAAATCGGTCCGAATCCACGGCGACACCATCGAGGTCCGGGCGCGGGTCGCGACCATCAACGGCTTCTCTTCCCACGCCGATCGGGACGACCTGCTGGACTGGCTGGCCGGGACGGGCGACGCCCGCGTCTTCCTGGTCCACGGGGAGCCGCGGGTCATGGACGCGTTCGCCGCAGAGCTACGTGGCCGCGGCCGAGACGCCGTCGCCCCCGAGCCGGGGCAGGCCCTCGAGCTCGGCTGACCCTGAGCACCGCCGTCCGCGGCCGTCATCTCCTGAAGAGCACCTGGAGCTTGGCGAAGAGCTGACGTGACGTGTGGACGAGATCGTCCCGCCGCGGGTCCTCGAAATCGCGAAAGACCTGGGTCGAGCCCACGAAGAAAAGCGTGAACGGGTTGATGCGGTACGTCAGCAGCGGCTCGACGTTGAACTGGCCGTCGAAGTCGTCCCACTGGAGGACGAGCCTCAGGAAGAGCTCCCGGGTGAAGTGGAAGTTCGTCCTGGTGCGGAGGACGTAGCCGCTGAAGAGCTCCTCACCGGTGTCCTGGTCGTGGAGCTCGGAGTAGTCCAGCCCGGGCTCGATGACGAGCCGCTCCCAGGGCCGGATGGTGGCCCACAGCTCGAGCCCGGTGCCTTCGCCGACGGAGGCGGGGTCGGTGAAGCGGGCGATCTCGCGACCGCGCTGCAGGAAGAAGCCTCCCCTCAGGCGCTCGCTGAAGTCGGAGTCGAAGTAGAGCCACCAGTTGCGCAGGTCGTCGAACTCGATTCCCGAGAAGCGCTCAGGCGTCCATTCGTACCCGACCTCGACGAAGTTCTGACCGGCGAGCTGGAACTCGACCGTCGGCGTGTACAGCCCCTGCTTGAAGATCCCGTCGTAGTTCCATGTCCCCTCGAGGTCGAAATCGAATCCGAAGCGATCGATCCAGGTGGCCTCCGGATACCAGTTCCATTCGTTGAACAGGACCAGGTAGTGGAAGTCGTTGCGGGTCTCGAACCCGTTGTCGGCCCTGAAGGTGGGGCTCGACGTCCAGTAGTCGAAGTTGAGGCTCCACCGCTCGGCCGCGCGTTCGAGGCTGGCGTAGGCGGCGTGGCCGGAGAATGTCTCGCCATCGTACACGGCGGTGTGGTCGCCACGATCGAACCGGAGGTCCCCCAGCTCGGGGGTCAGCGTCGGGTCGTCCGGCTCGACCGTGTGGCTCCCGAGAAGTTGGCCCTCGACCTGCCAGCGGGGGCCCAGCTTCCACAGGAGATCGGCGCCGTAGGTGCTGCCCGCGCCGTCGTTCCCCTCGAGCCGGCGGTCGGTCACCAGCGCCCCGACGTGGCTGCCCGCTCCGAGGCTCCTTCGATAGCGCAGGATGTTCGAGACGCTCCGCCCCGCCTGGCCGACGAAGCTCCGCTCCTCGAACGGGAGGAGGAGCGGCGTCGTCTGGTCGTAGGCCCCCAGGTACGCGACCGTGGTCTCACCGAAGCGGCCGAGCAGCTTGCCCGCCAGGTCGGGATCGTTGATCTGGCGCGTGTAGACGGCTTGGATCCAGGTGTCGAAGAGATCGCTACCCTCCTGGAAGAACGGCCGCCTTTCCGGGAAGAAGAGCGCGAACGTCTCGTTGACGTCGATCTGGGCGACGTCGGACTCGACCTGGCTGAAGTCCGGATTCAGGGTCCCTTCGACCGTGAGCCCCGAGGGGTGCGCGTACCGGACGTCCATCCCGACGTCGGCCTCGGAGTTCCCGTCACCGATCCCTGAAGCGGGGTCGTCGGCGTCCCGGAGCTCGGCGGCCTGGGAGGCCACCGCGTAGGGCAGGAACTCCATCGCGACGCCCGGCTCGACCCCCCGGATCCCCGTCAGGGTCCCGTACTGGCAGAGAAAGCACGCCTCCTCGCGGCTCATGGCGGCCCACGAGTACGTCGCTCGGCTCCCGCGCGGGCGCGTCCGCCAGAAGGTCACCCGCCACGCCTGCTCGGGACGGTCCGGGAACCGCAGGCTCTCGAACGGGATGGCCATCTCGATCTGGTACCCCTCGGGGGTGATCCGTCCCTCGGTCTCGTACACCAGGTCGATCGCGTCGTCCTCGCCGATCGCGCTGGCGAACCGGGAGTCACCCTGGACCCCCAGCGGGTTGGCGAACAGGAAGTACGCCCATTGAGCGTCGCCGTAGGTATCGAGGAGGATGCCGAAATAGTCGTCGCTCCACATGTTGTCGCGATCGGTCAGCGTGGCCCGGATCGTCGACGGGTCGTCGCGGGCGAGGAAGGCCACATAGAGGTTCCGATCGTCGTAGGTCACCCAGACCTCGCTCTCCACCGGCGGTCGTCCGCGCTCTTTGGGAAAGGTCTCCGAGAAGTCATCGGTCCGGGCGGCCCCCTGCCAGCCGGCGTCATCGAGCTCGCCGTCCAGCTCGATCGGCCCTGCCGCCCGGCGCACCTCCAGCGTCGGTCGCAGGAGAGGCTGGAAGGAATCCGGCGACGCGGGGATGACGCCCGTGGACTCGATCGCGGACGCCGGGGGTGGGTCGTCGGGCGTCTGAGGGCGGGCCACGACCGGCCACGCGAGCGGGGCCATCAGGGCCAGGACGAGGGTGCGGGCACGGCGTGACATGGCGTACTCCCTCCTTCTCGGGGGGTGCCCCTCCACCCGCGTTGGATGTTGAACGACTCTTCGGGGTTGGAACCGCTCTTCGCTACGGCGCGGCCCGGTTCGGAGTTTCGTCCATCACTCGATCTCTCCCAGCGCCCAGGCCGCGGCCTCGCGAACCTCGGCCTCCCGGTCTCGCGCCAGGGCTTCGGCGAGAGGCGGGATGGCGTCCGGGCTCTCGATCTGGCCGAGGGCCCAGGCGGCCGCGACGCGGACCTTGGGCTCGGTGTCGCGGAGCGCGCCGACGAGTTCCGCGACCGCAGCATCGTCGCCGGCGAACCCGAGCCCTACGGCCGCCATCTCGCGCTCACCCGGCGATGACGCGTCGAGCGCCCACCGGAGCGCGGCCGCGGCCTCCGGGGACTCGGTGCGACCCAGGACACGGGCCGCGAGCCGCCGGACGCAGGGGTCGGGATCGGCGAGGACTGCGGCCAGCGGTCCGACCGCCCCATCGCCTTCGCGGACCGCCAGCGTCCAGTCCACGACCTCGCGGGACACGGGCTCGTCGCTCACCGCCGGCTCGATCCGCAATCCGTCTCCCCACCAACCGCGATCCAGGGCGCGGGCCGCCAGTCCACAGATCACCGGATGGGCGCCGCGGGCGGCTTCGATCAAGCGCGCCGCCTGGGTCGAATCGGCCGCGTCCGCGCCCGGCTGGGTCGCCGCCACCCCGTTCGACTCCGGGCCGCCGCAGGTCAGGGGAAACCCCAGACCGAGGAGGGCGATCCCCACCCCCAGGGCCCAGAGGCCGGTGGTCCCTGCCGAGCGCGCCATCCTACTGCATGTTCCCGATCGCCTCGGCGGCGAGCTGCCGGACCTTCGGGTCCTCGTGCTGGAGGAGCGGGATCAGGGCGTCGTACGCCGCCGGGCTCGAGATGTTGGACAGGGCGTCCAGCGCCTCGTACTGGAGCTCGCGGTCGGTCGAGCCGCGAACGATCTCGAGAAGGACGGGGACGGCCGCCGGGTCCTCGAAGTTCCCGAGCGCGTCGACCGCCTCGTAGCGGACCTCGCGGTCCGGATCACGGACGGCGTCAATGACCTGTCGGGGCGCCCTCCCGAGGTCGAGATTCCCGATCGCGTCGATCGCCTCCCGGCGCACGTCCGCCCGTTCGTCGGCCAACGCGTCGAGGAGGACGGCCTCGGCCCGGGCGTCCCCCTGGTTGCCGAGCGCCTGGATGGCCGAAATCCGGACCTCGATGTCCGGGTCCCGGGTCGCCGCGATCAGGGGCTCGACCGCCGCGGCGCTCTCGTTGTTCCCCAGCGCGTCGGCCGCGCTCCGCCGCACCTGGACGTCGTCGTCCCTGAGGGACGGCACGATCAGCGGGACTACCCTGGCGTCGTCCATGTTCCCCAGCGCCTCGACGGCGGCCCGCCGGACCTGGACCTCGGTGTCCTTGACCGCGTCGCCGAGCACCCCGATCGCCAATGCGTCCTCGATGTTCCCGAGGGCCTCGGCGGCGTGAACGCGGACCACCGGGTCGTCGTCCTCGCGCAGCGCAGTGGATAGGGCGGACACCGCCGCCGGGTCCTCGATCTCCCCGAGCGCCCAGGCGGCCATCGCCCGGACCTTCGGGTCGGGATCCTGCCGGAGCGCCTGGATCAGCGCCTGGACGGCCCGCGGATCCCCGAACTTCCCGAGGGTCTCGGCGGCGCTCAGCCGGACGTTCGGGTCGTCGTCCGAGAGGGCCGTGATCAGGGCCACGACCGCGCGCGAGTCGCCGCCGAACCGCTGTTCCGTCTGCCCGCCGAGGTCGCCCCACGACTCGAGGCCGGAGATCACGATTTCTGGCACTGAGCTCGGCCCTGAGGCCGACGATTCCTCGATCTCGTAATCGATGTCTTTGTCCTTGTCCGCGTCTTTGTCCTTGTCCAGGTCGGGCTCGCCGCGGAAGGTCGCCGCGATCTTCTCGCCGAGACTCTTCTCCTCTGCACGATCACCCGGCTCGATCGACGCCGGCTTCGAGTCGACGACACCGGGCGCGACCGCCGCCAGCGGAACCGCGAACAGGGCGACCGCCAACGCCACCAACGCGGCATGGGTAACGGACGCCGCCTGGCGGCGCCGGTCGGGCTCCAGGATGGCCAGGATCCGGCCCTCGAACTCGGACCGCTGAGCGAGCGGGACGACCGCGGCCGGTGCCCTGACCGCCCCGGCGCGGGTCACGATGTCGAGCAGGTCGTCGGCGTAGCGCGAGGCGCGCGTGCCGACCTTGAGGACCAGGTCGTCGCAGGCCTTTTCGCTCTCGGAGCGCATCCGGCGCGCGGCGCTCCAGGCGAGCGGATGGAACCACCATACCGCGCAGACGACCCAGGCCATGAGATGGGGCACGATGTCGCGGCGCTTGACGTGGGCCAGCTCATGGAGGAGGACCGCCCGGCGCCGAGCTTCGGGCCACCCTTCCGCCTCCTCCGGCATCAGCACGGTCGGGCGAAGGACGCCAGCCGCGAGGGGCATCGCCACCTCGCCGGTGACGAGCAGCCGGACCGGCGCGTCGAGAAGGAGCCGGCTCCGGGCCCACTCGCAGGCCTCTTCCCACCGCTCGCCGGAGGCGGGGCACGCGCGAACGGTGTACCGCCGAAGCGTCACCAGACCCGCGACCAGTCGCGCCAAGATGAGGATCGCCCCGGCGACCCAGATCGCCAGCAGGACATCGCCGAACCCGAGGGGGAGGTCTCCCCCTTCGCCGGCCTCGGGGGTCGCGATCGGCGCGCGGAGGGCGGAAGCCGGAGGGAAGACGGGATCACCGGCCTCCAGAACGGAGCCTTCTGCACCGGTCGCCGTCCGGTCGCGCGCGGCTTCGGGGGCGGTCGTCGGGAGGATCTCCCCGATCGCCGCCCCCTCCACCGGGGGCAGCACGGGCAGGTGCCACGGCGTCACGCTCGATAGGGCCGGCAGGATCAGCAACCCGACCAGGCCGAAGCACCAGAGCAGGTGGCGGGTCGCGGCCGACCAGCGTCCCGACACGGCGGCCAGGCCGAAGATGACGATCAGGAGCGCGGTTCCCTTCACGAGCGCGTCCAACCAGAACGACATATCACCTGCCTCCGTTCCGGGCCTGCCGGATTCTTCCGACCAGCCGATCCACATCGTCGTCGGACAGCTCCCCGTCCGACATCCTGAGGAGCGTGACGGCCGCCTGCTCGGCCGACCCGTCGAAGAAGGTCTGCACCAGGCGGCGCAGGGCCTGGCGGCGTGCCGTTTCCCGCTGGACGACCGGTAAATAGACGTAGCGGGGCCCGTCCTGCTCGTGGCGGACGACCCCCTTCTCCTCGAGTACCCGGAGCGTGGCCCGGACGGCTGAATAGCTGGGCGGGTCGTCGATCGCGTCGATGACCTCGCGCACCGTCGCCCGACCGAGCCGATACAGGGCCTCCACCATCTGGCGCTCGCGCGGGCTCAGGTCGGTCAAGGCTTTTTCGCTCATGCGGCTCTCCGTCGGCCAGCCGGGCGAGAGAGGGAAGGTTGCTGGAATTTCAGCACCATGCTGGGATCCTAGCACACACACACCGGCCGTGTCAAGAGGCCGGTGCGCGATCGTGGTATCGTAGGGATCCGATGTCGCGGTCCTCCTTCCCACCCGGCCCTTCCGGCCACCCCCTTCTGGGAAACCTGCACGAGTTCGCGGCCGACACGCTCGGCTTCGCGACCCTCCTGGCGCGGGAATACGGCGACGTCGCCCGGTTCCGGATCGTCCGCCGGACGGCTTACCTCCTGAGCGCGCCCGAGGCGGTCGAGCGGGTCCTGGTCTCGAACCCGAGGAACTACATCAAGCACACGTTCTTCTGGCGCAAGGTGGACGCAATCTTCGGGCGGGGGCTGCTCACCAACGAGGGGGACGACTGGCGGCGCCAGCGGCGGCTCGTCCAGCCCGCCTTCCAGCACGAGCGGGTCGCCGAGTACGCTCGCGTCATGACGCGCTACACACTGGAGCGCCTGGAGGGTTGGCGGGACGGCGAGACGCGCGACGTCCGGGGCGAGATGACGTCGATCACCTTCCGGATCGTAGCCAAGACCCTCTTCGACGCCGAGGTGGCGGGAGATGCGGCCGAGATCGCCCAGGCGTTCGACACCGGGATCGAGGAGATCGCGCGGCGGATCCGGCGGCCCGTCCTGATCCCCGACCGGGTGCCCACCCCGGGGAACCGGCGGTACCGGAGGGCCGTCGACCGTATGGATCGCCTGGTCTACCGGATCATCGACGAGCATCGGGACGGCCGCGACCGCGGCGACCTCCTCTCGGCACTGATGGAGGTCCGGGACGAGGACGGGCGCCCCATGAGCGAGAAGCAGCTCCGGGACGAGACGATCACGATGCTCCTGGCGGGCCACGAGACGACCGCGCTCGGGCTCACGTGGACGTGGTACCTCCTTTCCCAGGATCTGGACGTGGTCGCCCGGCTCGAGGACGAGGTGGATGCGCTCGGCCGCCCGCCGGAGGTCAGCGACCTGCCTCGGCTTCCTTACACCGAGCGCGTCGTCACCGAAGCCCTCCGGATCTACCCCCCCGCCTACTCGTTCGGCCGCGAGGCCCTCGAGGACGACGAGATCCTGGGCTGGCCGGTCCCCGCCGGGACGACCCTCTTCGTCTTCCCGTGGGTCCTTCATCGCGATCCGCGGTTCTATCGGGATCCACTGGAGTTCGATCCCGGCCGTTGGACCGACGCTTTCCGCCGGGAGCTTCCACGTCTCGCCTACCTCCCATTCGGGAGCGGCCCACGGATGTGCATCGGGCGCGAGTTCGCGCGGATGGAGCTCGTCCTGATCGTGGCCACGATCGCGCAGCGGTTTCGGTTGGAATGGGGCCCCGAGCCGCCGGTTCCCATGGCCAGCATCACGCTCCGCCCTACGGGCGGCCTGAAGGCGGTCGTCCGCCGCCGCCGATGAACGGGCGAGGCGTCGTGTCGGCCCTGTCCCTGGCGGCGCTGTCGTCCGTCGCGGGATGCCGCTCGACACCGCCCGGGGCGGAGGTCCTGGCGATCGACGAGGACGGGGACGGAAGGACCGACCTATGGCGCGCTCCCGATGGCTCGGCCGAGGTCCGCGCCCCCGAGCCGGGCTCGGACCCGCCCCGGACCGTCGTGCTCGCGATCGACGCGATTCCGCACGACCTCTTCGCCGAGCTCCAGCGGGAGGGTCGCTTCCGGGCCTTCCTGCCGGCCAGCCGCCTGGTCGCCCCCTTCCCGTCTCTCACCAACCTCGGCTTCACCGCGATCTTCCGGACCCCCGCGCCGAGCGGCTACGAGGACCTCTACTTCGATCCCGAGCGGGACGCCGTGGTCGGCGGCGCGTGGGAGCGGCTGACCGGCGAGTACAAAGGGATCGCCCCCTTCCACGAGCGGTTCGACTGGGAGGAGCCCCGTCTCTGGGGCGCGTTCGTGTTCTATCTCCCCGATCGGGTGCGCGAGGCCGAGCTCCTCCGGATCGAGGAGATCCTGATGGACTACGCGCGGGATGGAAGGGATCCACCGGCCGAGAACGACGCCGAGCTCCTCCTCTACATGGGGTCGACCGACGCCCTGGGTCACGTCGGCGGACGGGAAGCCTTGCGGCGGCACCTGCTCAGGGTCGAGAGCGTGCTGGGCCGCTTCCTGGCCGCGGGCGGCGGCCGGGACCGGGTGATCCTCCTGAGCGACCACGGGATGAGCGAGGAGTCGAGCCGGCTCTTCGACCTCGAGGCGGCGCTCGGCCGAGCCGGGTTCCGGCTGGCGGACGCCGTGCGGGACACCTCCGACGTCGTCGCGCCGGCCTACGGTCTGGTCGGCTCGATCCAGCTCTACACGGCGCCGGGGCAGGAAGAGGCGGTCGCCCGCGCAGTCGTCGCGCAGCAAGGCGCGGACTTCGCCGTCTGGCGGAGGCGAGAGGTTCCTTCAGCCGCGGAGGGACTGAACGGGCGCGGACGCGAGGGCGGACCGGCACGCCTTCCCGCTCGGATCGGGGCCGTCGATGCCGAGGGTTCCGCCGATCCCCTCGACCGGCCCAGCGATGATTATCCCATGCTGCGGGAGCGCGTCCGGCGCGCGCTCGACGAGCCGACCCGCCATCCGGCCGACGTCCTGGTCAGCCTCGAGGACGGCTGGCACTACGGGAGCGCATTGTTCGACCGGCTGGTTCGGATCCGCGGAACTCACGGCTCGGCGCGGGCGTCCTCCTCGGTCGGGTTCCTGGCGTCGAACGTAGATCAGACCCCGCTCTGGATCCCCGCCTGGGACGCCTGGCCGTGGCTCGGGCTCGAGGGCGACGACCGCGGAGATTCCATCGGACTCAAAGATGCAGGTTGCTACCAAGCGCCCCGGGGGCCTTGCGGCCCCCGGGCGGGTTCGGAGAGAGGGGTTGGAGCTAGGCGGGAAGCAGGGACGGCTGGCCGTTGGGCGGCAGACGCGACTCGGCCGCGAGGGCGGGCCCGGCCGGTTCGCGGCCGCCCAGCATGACCCGGGCGAACCGGCCCCAGAGCCACGCCAGGCCGTTCAGCAGGTGGATCACCGGAACGACCATCGCCAGACCGATGAGGGAGACGAGGAGCAGCTCCTCGGTTGTCACCGGCACCCAGCGCCAGAGCATGACGTTCCCGCCCAAGGCGTCCACGACCGGCGCCGCGATCAGTCCCAGCGTGACCGACAGGGCGACGATCGTGACGATCCAGCTTGCCAGCCCGAGCGGAAACTTCAACAGCAGATAGAAAAGGCCGGTCCACGTCGTGCGGTTCCGGAGAACCGCCTTCAGGTAGCGGCCGAGGCTCTGCCCCTCGTTCCACGGGGTGTGGCCGGGGGCGATGGGCACGCCGAGCAGATGCACCGCCAGCAGCCGCTCGAACACCCCCAGCCACTGAGCGGCCAGGATCAGAAGCAGCAGGATCGCCGCCCCCACGGTGACGATGAGAAGCCCGATCCCGAGCGCCCCTCCGGTCACGTAGAAGACGAAGTAGGCGAGGCCGAGCGGAAATCCGAGGATCAGGTAGACGATGTTGAGATACGACTGGCGCCATGCCAGAACACCGAAAAGGCCACGCAACGGGTTGCTCCGAAAGACCGCATACGGGCTGGACTTCATGGTCTCCCTCCTTCGGACGACTGGCCGCTTCTACGAGCGACTGGCGTGTCCGGTTTCACGGCCTGGGCCGTCCGCCGTCTGGCGGGCGGCCCGCGATCTCGATACCATCCTCCGGTCATGCGCACCGTTCCCATAGCGCTTCTTCTATCCATCCCTGTCGTCGCGCCGCTGAGGGCGCAGGAACCGGCTTCCGTCATCACCGAGGAGCTGATCCTCGAGCACACGCTGGCCCTCTCCCACGACTCGCTCGGTGGCCGCGGTCCCGGCTCGACGGGCGAGAAGATCGCCCAGGAGTACCTCGTCCGGCAGATGGAATCGGTCGGCCTCGAGCCCGGCGCCGGGGGCGATGCCTGGCTCCAGCCGTTCGACCTGGTCCGCCTGACGTCCTCGATGCCCAACTCGCTCCGCGTGACCGGAGACGGAGGATCCCTCGACCTCGCCTACGGGACCGACTGGGTGGCCGCGGCCGGGCGGCAGGCGGGCAGCACCCTGATCGAAGACGCCGAGATCGTCTTCGTGGGTTACGGGATCGTCGCCCCCGAAGAGGAGTGGGACGACTACAAGGACGCCGACGTCACCGGCAAGATCCTGCTCTTCCTGAACAACGATCCGGTCGGCGACCGTTTCGCCGGCGACACGCGTCTCTACTACGGGCGCTGGACCTACAAGTACGAGATCGCGGCCGAAAAGGAAGCGGCCGGGGCGCTCATCATCCACACGACGCCTTCCGCCGGCTATCCCTGGCAGGTCGTGCAATCGAGCTTCGGGGGGACCGAGTTCGAGCTGCCGGCCCCGCCCGAGGAACCCCGCATCGGCGTCCGCGGCTGGCTGACCCACGAAGCCGCGAGCCGGCTGGCTGGGCTGGCCGGCCAGGATCTGGACGCCCTCGAGGCGGCGGCCCAGCGTCCCGATTTCCGCCCGGTCCCTCTCGGCGTGACCCTGGACCTGGCGTTCACGACCGAGCTCGATACGACCCGGACGGCCAACGTGATCGGCCGTCTGGAAGGCTCCGACCCGGAACTTCTCGACACGGCCGTCCTCTACACCGCCCACTACGACCACCTGGGGATCGGCCAGCCGGTCGAGGGAGACTCGATCTACAACGGCGCCCGAGACAACGCACTCGGGACGGCCACCATGCTCGCGATCGCCCGCGCCTTCGGGGCGCTCGCCGAGCGGCCCTCCCGCTCGGTCCTCTTTGCCGCCGTCGGAGCGGAGGAGCAGGGCCTGCTCGGGTCCGAGCACCTGGCTCTCCATCCGCCCGTCCCGGTCTGCCAGCTGGTCGCCAACCTGAACCTGGACGGCGGGAGCATCCTCGGAGCCTCACGGGACGTCCGGCAGATCGGGCGCGGCAAGTCCGACCTCGACGAGCTGCTCGACCGTTTCGCGGAGCCACAGGGCCGGACCGTCCTCCCCGAGGAATTCCCGGACCGGGGGTACTTCTACCGCTCCGACCAGTTCAACCTGGCCAAGGTCGGCGTGCCCGCCCTTTACCTGCACACGGGGGTGGACATCGAGGGACGTCCCGAAGGATGGGGGGCCGAGCGCGAGGAGGAGTGGGTCGGCACCTTGTACCACCAACCTGCCGACGAGGTGTCGCCCGACTGGGACCTGGCGGGTCAGGTCGAGGACGCTCGGCTCCTGTTCCAGGTCGGCCGCGAGGTCGCCGAAGCCGGGACCCCGCCCGCCTGGCGACCGGACGACGAGTTCGCCCGTCCCCGCAGCGCCTGCGAGTAGACTCCCTCAGCGCCCCAGCTCGTACGTATCGCCCTCCCTCCCTAGCGTGACGATCGGGGGGCCATCGGCCATCTCCGAGACCTCCTTGCCGATCCGGTCGAGGTCGTCGTCCGTGTGCTGGGGGTCGTGGTGGAAGAGGACGAGCTGGCGGACGTGCGCGAGCGCGCCGAACCGGACCGCGTCCTCGAACGAGCTGTGACCCCACCCGACGTGGGAGGCGTACTGCTCCGCCGTGTACTGGGCGTCGTGGATCAGGAGGTCGGCTTCCCGGGCGAGCGCATAGCCCGACGTCCACTCGGGGTCGCCCGGGAAATCCTTGACGCCGAGGGCCGGCTCGTGGTCGGGCAGGTACGCCACGACGGCGCCGCCGTTCTCGATCCGATATCCGATCGTCGGCCCGGGATGGCAGACATAGTCGGAGCCGACTCGGAACTCCCCGATCTCGCGCTCCCCCTCGCCGGTCTCGTGGAGCTGGATGCTGGATGGGAGGCTCCGCAGATGGACCGGGAACAGAGGCGGCGACAGATACCGGGTGAGGCGCTTCCCCAGCTTGTGGGTCACTCCACCGGGCCCCCAGACGTGGATCTCGACCCCTTCCTGGTACAGGGGCCCGAAGAAGCCGAGGCCCTGGAGGTGATCCAGGTGGAGGTGGGTCAGAAGGACATCGACCCGAGTCAGCGGCTGAGGGAGCGCGGCCGTCAACCGCCTGAGTCCCGTCCCGGCGTCGAGGACCAGGATCGTCCCCTCGTTCCCCTCCACCGCGACACAGGACGTGTTGCCGCCGTAGCGGGCCGTGTCCGGACCGGGCGAGGCGAGGGAACCCCGGGTGCCCCACAGCGTCACCCGCGTGGCTACTTCACCTCCCAAAAGAACGCCAGCCCGCCCACGAAGCGCTTCCCCTGTGCGAGGAGAGGCACGCTGACGGTCGTGATCCTGCGCAGCTCGCCGTCCAGCCCGCGAATGAACAGGGACCGGAGGGCGGGCTGTCGGGTCTCCAGGGTCGCGACGAGCGGAAGCTCGCGCGCGGGGATCGGGACGCCTTCTTCGTCGGTCGGCTCGAACACGGTCGTCCACTCCTCCTTCGCCATCTTCCCCGTCTCGTCGAACCGGGTCCCGACGATGCGCTCGGCGGGCTCGTTGTAGAAGAGGAGGTCCCCGTCGGGATCGACGACGAAGATGGGCACGGAGAGGTAACTCGCGAGCTGGCGCGCGAGGATGATCTCTACGGGTGGCATCACTTCCCCCCAAAGGATGGCCGGTTGGGGCCCAATCTTCCGTCTCCCCCGGTTCCTGTAAAGGGCTCCTGCCGGAGCCACCGGAGAAGGACCGCCCTCTCCTCCGGGGTCATGCCGGTCAGGTTGCCGAGCGGCATGAGGCCCGACTCGACCTGCTCCGCGACCCGTTCCCCGAGGCTCCGCGCCTGGGCCGGCGTATCGAGGAGAACGCCGAGCGGCGCGACCGGAGC
Source organism: Gemmatimonadota bacterium (assembly GCA_035281565.1). Taxonomy (GTDB): domain Bacteria; phylum Gemmatimonadota; class Gemmatimonadetes; order JACCXV01; family JAHWKZ01; genus DASRVA01. The sequence continues at coordinate 3,836 of DATEDS010000203.1, read as the reverse complement.
CGTCGGATGGGTGGGTCGATCGGAGTGACAGGATGCGCAGCGGGCTTCGAGAATGGCTTCGGCCACGCCGTCCGTCACGCGGGGCTCGGCCGGGTCGCTGGCGCCGGCGACCGGACGCGCGTCACGGCCCGGGGCGGCGAGGAAGGCGGCCAGCAGGATACCGGCCACGGCCGCCGGCATGAGCCACGCGGCCGGCTTTCCCGAATGACGCAGGTTGTAGAAGTGCCGGATCGCCGGGCCGGCCAGGAGCACGGCGAGCAGGACGATCCACGACCGCGGGCTCGCGTAGACGACCGGGTAGTGGACGCTCACCATGAAGAACAGGACCGGCAGCGTCAGGTAATTGTTGTGGAGCGAGCGCAATGCGCCCCTTCGGCCGCGGTCGGGATCGGGGAGCCTGCCGGCCTCCATCGCCCGCACCATCGCCCGCTGCCCGGGAATGATCACGAAGAAGACATTGGCCGCCATCCAGGTACCGATCATGGCCCCCAGGTGGATGAAGGCGGCGCGGGGCGAGAGAACGCGCGGGAGAGCGACCCCCACCGCCAGGACGAAGGCCAGGAGGACGACCCCCAGGAGGATGGGCTTCCGCGACAGCGGCGACCGGCAGAGGAGGTCGTAGGCCAGCCATCCGCCGGCGATCGTCGCCACCCCGATCCCGATCGCGGTCCCGCGACCGGTCCCTGAGGCGGGCCCGAGCAGGTAGCCGGATTCCAGGTAGTAGATCAGGACGAGGAGGGCTGCGCCGCTCAGCCAGGTGGCGTACGCCTCCCACTTGAACCAGTGGAGTCGAGCGGGCAGGCGCTCGGGAGCGATCGAGTACTTCTCGACCTGGTAGAAGCCGCCGCCGTGGACCGACCACAGTTCACCCGAGACGCCCGGGCGGGTCGTCCCGGGCGGTCTCAGGCCGTGGTTGAGCCAGTTGAAGTAGAACGACGTGCCGATCCAGGCCGCTCCGGCCACGACGTGCAGCCAGCGGGCGCCCAGCTGGAGCCATTGCCAGAGATACGCTTCCAGAAACGCCCCTTCCGTCGAAGCGCCGGCCCAGGGCTCCCGCGTTCCGGTCCGGGGTCTTCTACTCGGCCGGCGCCTCGGTCTCGGGCTGAGCGGCCTCCGGGGCCGCCGGTGCTGCGCCCTCCTCAACCCCCATGTGCATGGGCGCGTCGCCGTTCCAGATGTCGCGATCGACCTTCCACTCGCCGTCCACGTTCTTCCAGACGACCAGGTACTTGCCGGTCTCGTCGTACGCCTCGCCCTCGGGAGAGGTGCCCCTCGAGGTGTACGTGCCGACCTCGTAGGCGATGTCGCCCGATTCAGCGACCCGCAGGTCGTCGGTCGTCAGCGTGAAGCCCTCGGGGGCTGGCACCTCCGCGAACCAGGAGGCGAAGAGTTCCTGGATCGCCGCCCGCCCTTCGGCTCGCGGGGCGCCGGGCGGCAGGGCGATCGCGTCGTCGGTATAGAAGGTGGCGAGCGTAGCTGCGTCCCCGGCCAGGAGTGCCTGCTCGAAGCGGTCGTCGATGGCTTCGATCTCGGCCTGCACGCTGGCGGCGTCGGGAACCGCGGCCTCCTCGGTGGCCCCGGTCTGCTCGGCGGGCTCGGTCTGGCAGGCGGCCAGGAGCCCGGTAGCCATGACCAGGGGCAGGAATCTGGGAAGCTTGACCATGTCGTTCCTCGCTCGGTTGGGTGAAAGGGAAGGGATGCTCGGCAAGATCATAGACCACGATCCGGGTCCCCAGCAAGCGGCCGTCTTGCCACCCCCGTCGGCGGTACCGAAGATTCGGGTGGAGCCGCCCACCATCCAACCAGCCCAGGGGGTGCGCATGCGAATCGCAGAACTCCCGCTCTTCACGCTGGCCCTCGTGCTCCTCGTTCCCACCGAGAGCCGCGCTCAGCTCCAGGACATGACCGGAAGTAAGGACCATCCGACGATCTCCCGCTACGCCGGATCCATCATTCTGGCCCACGACGCCCGCGAATTCGACGAGTTCGTCCTGCCGCTGGGGCCGATCCGGCGCCTGGATGCCCCCGGCGCGATCCAGGTCGAGCTCACCGAGAGCCGGCGCGTCGAGGGCAAGGTGACCCGCATCCTTTACGTGGCGCCCGAGAACCGGTCGCCGCTCGAGGTGATTCGCAACTACGAGCATGGGTTGAAGACGGCGGGCTTCGAGACGCTGTACTCCTGCGCCGGCAAGGAATGCGGCGGCGATGACGGCTGGCTGTCGGAGTACTACCTGTACAGCCAGGACCGCCAGCTGAGCGATGCCCCGCCCGGCGCAAGCGGCGTTCCGGGTCAGATCAGCGAATACGCCTTCAACTTCCCACGTGACCAGCGCTACCTCGTGGCCCGCCTCGCGCGACCAGAAGGCGACATCTACGCCTCCGTTTACGTGGCCACCGAGACCTTCGATCACTTCCCGGAGACGAAGGACCACGCGCTCATTCTGCTTGACGTGATCGAGACCGTCCCCATGGAAGCGGGCATGGTGACGGTGGACGCCGCCGCCATGGCCAGGGACATCGCCGCCACCGGCCGTGTCGCCTTGTACGGAATCCACTTCGACACAGACAAGACCGACATCAAACCCGAGTCCGAGCCGACCCTGCAGGAGATCGCCGGGCTCCTGCAACAGGATTCGACCCTGAAGCTCTACGTCGTCGGACACACCGATAACGTCGGCGGCTTCGATTACAACATGGACCTCTCCCGTCGGCGGGCGGCATCGGTCGTGGATGCCCTGAAGACGAGGCACGGCATCCAGGCCGCCCGGTTGACCGCCGCGGGTGTCGGCATGCTGGCCCCCATGGCCCCGAACGACACAGAGGAGGGGCGCGCCAAGAACCGGCGGGTGGAACTCGTCAGACAGTAGCCGGCGGTCCCCCTGCGCCGCTCGACAGCTGCGCCCGCTCCAGCGCGAGCGCGAGCTGATTAGCGAACGTCTCCAGGAGATGCAGCTGCTCGGGTTCCAGGAGACGCTCCGGGGCCGCCGGGTGCAGTCCGAGCACTCCAAGCGTCCGGCTTCCCGCACGCAGCGGCAGGTAGATCCCTTTCGCTGTCGGCAGGGTGTCCGTATACCGCCCGGCCATCTTACCGTGCAGGTACACCCACTGGGCCACCACCCGCTCGCGTTCGTCGAAGTGGTAGGTCACCGCCGCACTCGCCCGTTCCATGACCTGCGCCTCCGGATCGGGGAGAAGGATCATGACCTGGCTGTAGAAGACCTCGTGGATGTGTGCGATGGCGGATCGCAGAATCGACTCGGTGTCGCGAGCGGTCGCCAGGTCGCGGCTCAAGGCATAGAGAACGGCGGTCCTCTGCTCACCCCTGCGCGCCGCTTCTCCCCGCTCTCGGAGGCGCACCGCCAACGTCGAGATCACGAGCGCAGTAACCAGCATGACCACGAAGGTGACCAGGTACTCCGTGTCACTGACGGCGAAGGTGAGATATGGATGGACGAAGAAGAAATCGAAAATCGCAACGCTCAGGACCGAGGCCAGAATGGAGGGCCCGCGGCCGAACCAAACCGCGACGACCACAACGCCGAGCAGGAACACCATGACAAGGTTCGTGCGCTCGAAGAGCGGAAACATGACCGCGGAAAGGCCCCCGCACAGGGCGATCACGCTCGCAGCCCAGACGTAGCTCCGCATGGGGCTCCGACGCCTGAACCGAGGCGCCTTCGGCTTCGCAATGGTCGCCGCGCCTTCTCCTGAAATGACGTAGATGTCGATGTCTCCGCTGCGCTCGATCAGTCGCTCCCGTACCGAGCCATACAGGACGTGCTTCCACCGGGGGCGGGTCGGCTTTCCGACCACGATCTTCGAGACATTCCGGGTTC